>DASQWG010000090.1:0-9771 GCA_035640375.1 Actinomycetota bacterium | reverse complement strand
GCCGCGGGGACCATCGTCCTGGTCGGGTGGCCCGGCGACGTTCCGCCGCGGACCTCACGAGCGGGGTGGCGGTGGCTGGGGGCCGCCGCCCTGGCCGCGGCCGTTCTGTCGATCCTGGGATTCCCCCCAGCGGGTGGGTTCCCGGGGACCTGGCTCACGCTCTCGCTGGCCGGCGTCCGGGCCGAGGCGTCCCCAGTGTGGCTGCTGGTCCTCGGCGCGGCCGCGGTGGGGCTCGTCCTGGCCGGCCTGGCCGCGGTCCCGGCCATCCGCTCGGCCCGTCCAGGCGCGCTGCGGGCCATCCCAGCGGCCCTGGCCGGGCTGGCGCTCCTGTACGTCGGGCTCCAACCCGTCCGGTTGGCGGTGGGGTGGTGGGTTCGGATCGAATCCGTCCTCGGCACCCCCGTGGTCCTGGCGGCCACCGGAGCACCCGAGCTTCCTGTGCTGGGCGGACGGAACCTGGCCGTGATCGTCGGAGAGGCGGCCTTGCTGGTGGCCGCGGTGATCGCGCTGGGCCGCGGCTTCCGGGACGAGGCCCCTCCCTACGCCCCCGGTACCCCGGTCCGGCTCCAGGCCGCCCTGGAGGGGGCCTGGGCTCGACTCCCTCGGGGACGCCAGTCGGGCTGGGTCGCGACGGGGGCCGCGGCCTGGCGGAAGGGGCTGGACCTGGGCGTCCTGGCGGCCCTCGAGCTCGCGGCCGTCGTTCTCGTGGCGGTGGTCGTGGCTGAGGCCGCCGCATCTGGCTTCCTGTAGCTCGGGTTCCGGGCCAGGTCCCTGGGTACAATCTGTCGGTCGTGGCCACCAAAACCCTGCCCGAGAAACGCTTGCCCAGACGCAACGGACGCAAGCACGCCCCCAGGAAGATCCGGGCAACCAAGCCACGGACCAAGCGACACTTCCTGCTGCGGTTCTGGTGGCTCTGGGCCGTTCCCCTTGCGGGCGCCGGGATCCTCTTCGGTGCGCTGGTCTACGTGTACTCCCAGCTCCCGCTGAACCTGAACATCCAGCAGGAGCAGACCTCCTACCTGTACGACATGAACGGGCGGCTCATGACCACGTTCGAGGCCGGCGTGGACCGCACCGCCATCGACTTCGACCAGATGCCGGAGGTGTTCCGCAACGCGGTGATCGCCGCCGAGGACAAGGACTTCTACTCCCACGGTGGCGTTGACCTGTTCGCCATCGTTCGGGCCGCGTGGGCGAACTTCACGGGTGGCCAGATCGAGCAGGGCGCCTCGACGATCACCCAGCAGTACGCCCGCAACGTGTTCCCCGAGGTCGGCACGGATCTCTCGATCGAGCGGAAGATCAAGGAGATCCTCTATGCGCTCAAGCTCGAGCAGGCCCTCCCGAAAGACGAGATCCTCCGCCGATACCTGAACACGGTGTACTTCGGCAACGGCGCGTACGGGGTCGAGGCAGCCGCGCAGACGTACTTCCGCAAGCACGCCGGCCAGCTCGAGCTCGACGAGGCGGCCCTGCTGGCCGGCATCATCGCCAACCCCGCGGCCTTCGACCCGGTCGAGGACCCGGAGGCCGCCCGGGGGCGCCGGAACTACGTCCTCGGTCGGATGGTGGCGGCCGGCTACATCGATGAGGCTCGTGCCGCCGAGATCGGGCAGCGCCCCGTTGAGGTGGAGCGGGCTCGCCCGTCGTGGCAGCACCGCCACGACGCCTACTACATCGACTACGCGCGGCGGTACCTCGAGCGGAAGTACGGCGGCCGAACGTTCACCGGCGGCCTGCGGGTCCGCGGGACCCTGAATCCCGACTGGCAGGCGGCCGCGGAGCAGGCCATCGCGTCGAACCTCTCGCTGGAGCCGGACACTCCGCAGGCGGCACTGGTGGCCATCGACGTGCGCAACGGCGAGGTCCGGGCCATGGTGGGCGGCAAGAACTTCGCCAAGGAGCAGGTGAATCTGGCCACCGGCGACGGCGGAACCGGTCGCCAGTCCGGCTCGGCGTTCAAGCCCTTCACCCTGATGACCGCGATCGACCAGGGAGTGTCCCTGAACACGGTCTTCAGCGGCCCCAGCCAGGTCGACCTCTCCGATGACGGGTGTCCCGGATGGGAGCCGGGCAACTACTCGGACTCCAGCGCCGGGACCATGAACCTGGTCTCTGCGACGGCCGGCTCCGTGAACACGATCTTCGCCCAGCTGGTGGTCCAGGTGGGGCCGGAGAACGTGGCCGAGGTCGCCCATCGGATGGGCATCCGCAGCCCGCTCGAGATCGAGGGCGGTTCGGTGCCGTGCTCGATCACGCTCGGCACGATGGAGGTTACCCCGCTCGAGATGACGGAGGCCTACGCCACGTTCGCCTCCATGGGCGTCCGCCACCCGGCCACGCCGGTCCACGTCGTGAAGGGCCCGGACGGGGAGCGGCTGGAGAAGAACACGAACAAGGGCCGGGAGGTGTTCTCGAAGAACCAGGCCCTCCAGGCGGTCTACGCCATGGAGAACGTGGTGTGCTGCGGCACCGGCACGGTGGCCGACGACGGGCTCCCCTTCGAGGTGTTCGGCAAGACCGGGACCACCGACGACGATTCCGACGTGTGGTTCTGCGGGGGCTCCTCGGCGGTGGTGGCCTGCGTGTGGGTGGGACACCCCTCGGGCCGGGTGGAGATGCCGGGCGCCACGGGTGGCACCGTTGCCGCCCCGATCTGGAACGACTTCTTCCTCCAGATCGCCGATGACATCGCGGACGATTCGGAGGCCTTCGACACGCCCGAGCTGACCGGCGAGTCGCTCAGTGTCTCTCCGGCCCCGGCGCCCACCTCGGCGGGAACGGTCGAGGAGGAGGAAGAAGAGGAGCCGGCAGAGGAGGAGGAGGAGCCGGCGCCGGAGCCCGACAAGACCGAGCCGCCGCCCCCGCCGACGGAGCCAGCACCTCCACCGCCGACGACGCCGGCACCGACGATCCCGCCGCCGTCGCCGTAGCTACTCGATCAGCCGGCGGCGCATGGCCTCGGCCACCGCGGCCGTGCGGTCCGTGGCTCCGAGCTTCTGGTAGATGTGCTCGAGGTGGGTCTTGACCGTGTCTGCCGAGATGAACAGGCGCTGGCCGATCTCCCGGTTCGAGTAGCCGAACGATAGGTGCTGGAGGACCTCGAGCTCGCGCTCGGTGAGCGTCTCGGCGGCCTGGTCGCGGTCCTTCGCCGTCGAGAGCTCCTCGGCCAGAGCGACCACCAGCTCGGGGTCGATCACCATGTTGCCGTCGGCGACCAGCCGGATCGTCTGGATCAGGTGCTCGGCGTCGCGGGTCTTGAGGACGTAGCCACGCGCGCCCGCTCGCACGGCCTCGACCACGAAGTGCCGGTCGTCATACGCCGTCAGCATCACGACCTGGGTACCGGTGCCGTCGGAGGTGATCAGCCGGCAGGCCTCGATCCCGTCCATCTCCGGCATGCGGATGTCGAGCACCGCGATGTCGGGCCTCGTCTCCTGGACCACCCGGACGATCTCGGCTCCGGTGGCGCCCTCGCCGAGGACCTCGAGGCCGCCCTCCGCCTCCATGGAGCGGCGAAGGCCCTGCCGGACCAGCGTGTGGTCGTCGCCGAGCACCACCCTGATCGCCACTCGACCTCCCTCGCGGCCCCATCCTAGCCGCGCTCCGCGGCCGGGTGGAAATCGGGACGGGTAGGCTACGTTCGTGGCCCGGACCCTGATCCTCGGCGGCGGGTTCGGCGGGGTCGCCGCGGCCGTGCGCCTCCGAGAGCTCCGTCCCCAGGACGAGATCGTCCTGGTCGATCAGGGCGAGCGGTTCATGATGGGGTTCCGCAAGAACGCGGGGATCGCCGGGACCGGCGACCTGCTCGAGGGGAGCCGGCCCCTGGCGGCCCTCGACCGGCACGGCATCCGCGTGGTCCGGGCCACCGTCACCTCGATCGACCCCGAAGCCCGAGCCGCCGATGCCGCCGGCGAGCGGATCGAGGCGGACGCGCTGCTCGTGGCCCTCGGCGTCGAGCTCCACCCCGAGGCGGTGCCCGGTCTGGCCGCCCACGGGATCAACGCATACGACGCGGGACAGGTCCCTGTGGCCGCCGCCGCGGTGGCTGCCAGGGCCGACGGCCGCGCGGTGATCGGGATCTTCGGAGCGCCCTACCGGTGCCCGCCCGCGCCGTACGAGCTGGCCCTCCTGCTCCGCGACGCGCACCCCGACCTCGACCTGGCCGTGTTCACCCCCCAGCCGATGTCGCTGCCGGTCCTGGGCAAGGCCGGATGCGAGATCGTCGAGGGGCTCCTGGGCCTCCGACGGATCGCGTTCCGGCCCAACGCCGCGGCGGAGCGGGTGGAAGGCGGGCGGGTGGTCCTCGGGGGCGGCGACGAGGTCCCGTTCGACCTCCTGCTGGCGGTCCCGCCCCACCGGTGCCCGCAGGTGGCCGTGGACGCCGGCCTGGCCGAGCCGGGCGGCTGGGTGAAGGTCGATCCGGCCACGCTGGAGACCGGCGTCGACGGCGTGTGGGCCGTCGGCGACTGCGTGGCGATCCCGCTGGCCACCGGGCAGCCCCTGCCCAAGGCCGGGGTGTTCGCCGAGCGCGAGGGGATCGTGGCCGCGGAGCGGATCGCCGACCGGCTGGCCGGCCGCGAGGCGACGGCCACGTTCGACGGCGAGGGCCTGTGCTGGCTCGAGGTCGGCGGCGGCGAGGCCCGGGCGGTCCGCGGCCGCTTCCTGACCCCCGGCGGGCCGGAGATCGAGCTCACCCCGGCGTCGCCGGCGATGCTGGAGGACAAGGCTCGCTACGAGCGAGAGCGGCTCGAGGCCTGGTTCGGCTGAGCGCGGCCGTCAGGCCGGGACGGTCACGCCGGCCTGCTGGAGGGCCAGCTCGAAGTCGTGCCGGCTCGTGGCCGCCTCGAGGGCATCCTCGACCGTGATGGTTCCGCCCTTGACCAGCGTCACCAGGGCCTGGTCGAACGTCTGCATCCCGTAGAACGAGCCGTCGGCCACGACCTCCTCGATCTCGTAGGTCTTCGAGGAGTCGATGATGCGCTCGGCCACCCGTCCGGTGTTCACGCAGACCTCGAGCGCCGGGATCCGGCCCCCGCCCCTGCGGGGCACCAGCCGCTGGCATACCACGCCCTTCAGCGCCCCGGCCAGCGTCACCCGGACCTGCTGCTGCTGGAACGGCGGGAAGAAATCGACGATGCGGTTCACGGTCTCGGTCGCGTCGATCGTGTGGAGCGTGGAGAGCACTAGGTGCCCGGTCTCGGCCGCGGCCAGGGCAGCCTGCACCGTCTCGGTGTCCCGCATCTCTCCGATGAGGATCACGTCGGGGTCCTGGCGCATGGCCGCCCGCATCGCGGTGATGAAGCTCTCAGTGTCGACGCCGACCTCGCGCTGGTTAACAGCGGCTCTCTGGTCCGGATGGATCACCTCGATGGGGTCCTCGATCGTGACGATGTGGCATGAGCGGGTGGCGTTGACGTGGTCGATCATCGCGGACAGCGTGGTGGTCTTCCCCGATCCGGTGGGCCCGGTGACCAGCACGAGGCCACGGGGCTCGTCGGCCAGGTCGCGGACCACGGGCGGCAGGCCGAGGTCGTCGAACGAGGGGCTGCCCACCCGAACCAGCCTGAGCACCACGCTCACGGATCCACGCTGGCGGAACACGTTCACCCGGAACCGAGCCACGCCGGGGAGGGAGTAGGCCAGGTCGGCCTCGTTCCGCTGGAGGAAATCGCGCCAGCGGTCCTCGGACATGAGGTGGTGGGCCATGGCCTCGGTCTCCTCGGGGCGGAGCGGCTCCTCGCCGTCGACCCGTCCGAGCACGCCGTCGAAGCGCATCAGCGGCGGTGAGCCGACCTTCAGATGCAGGTCGGAGCCCTGGCGCTCGGCCAGGGTCGTGAGGAGCTGGTCGACGTCTCGCATCCGAATGGAGACTTCGGCCGAGCCGCCGAAAGCCTTGAGCGATCCCCCGCGGCGTCAGAACACGTAGTACCAGTTCACGAACAGCACGGTGAGCAGGGCCAGCAGGCCGGCGGACGCGGCCACCACGACCTCGTGAACCCATCGGCGGCGGAGGCCTATCACCGCCCACGGCCACAGGATGGGGAACACCACCAGCAGGAACCGGGGGAGCGACATGAACGGCCGGGGGAGGAACACGTAGGAAAGGGGGGCCCCCACCATGACCACCGCGTACGCGGCGAACACCGGCCGGGCCCGGAGCACGACCCACACCACCGCCACTGCTGAGGGGATGGCCACCAGCCAGTCCACCAGGTGGTAGCCGCCCGGGAACTGCCCGACGAACCGGAACGCTTCGACCGTCCCCCGGAGGAGCGTGGCCGGCGGGAACGAGCCCTGCCGCTGCCAGTTCGCCTGCTGGTAGATCGGGGCCAGGAAGTCGCCGGCGGTCCACTGCCAGTACGCCAGGTAGGCCAGCGCGCCGCCGGCCACCACCGCCGACCACAGCAGCCCGATGGCCAGCGTCCGCCGGTCACGGCGCTCACGCCATTGATGGATCGCCTCGACCGCCAGTGGGATCACGAGGAGCACGCCCAGGTTGCGGGTCGCCGCCGCTCCGGCGCCGGCAAGGCCCGCGATCCACCACAGCCGCCGCCGGGCCGCCCACATCGAGATCAGCGCCAGCAGGAGGAACAGTGACTCCGAGTACGGCGCGAGCAGGAAGAACGACGTCGGGAACACTGCCAGGTACAGCACCGTGCCTCGCGCGGTCCGCTCATCGAACTCGCCGGCGGTGAGGAAGTACAGGGCCACCATCGAGCCGAACGTGGCGGCGTGTGACACGAGGAACGCTGCGGCCAGGGGGTGGCCGCCCAGGAGCGGCGACACCCCTCGCACCAGCAGCGGGAACAGCGGGAAGAACACCGCGCTGCCGTCGCCGTCGACGTAGCCCTCGGTCGCGATCCGAAGGAACCACAGCGCGTCGAACCGCTCCCACGCCGTCATCAGGTTGTGCCAGCCCGGGGTCACCTCGGACGCCGGCCACCCCGGCGGCCCGACGGCGTTGTCGATCGAGGGCAGGAGGCCCACCCCGGCCAGCCCCACCAGCGAGAGTCCCACCCGGAGCCCGAGGAAGACCCACAGGCAGTAGGTGAGGCCGCGCCGGACCCGCGAGCGTTCCTCGTCGCGCTCGGCGTCCGCCTCGGGCCCCGGCGCGGGGCGCTCCGCCGTTCTCACGCGGCCTCCAGCGCCGACTCGGTCGCGGGCTCCCCCGCCTGCGCCCGGATCCACGCGACCACACACGCGATCAGGACTGCGGCCCGCGCAACCACGGCGAGCTCGAACGACCAGAACGGCAGCCCCGGGCCCTGGCCGGACAGCTCGGCGAAGAACTGGAACCTCGTGGCGAACACGACCACGTCCGCTACCTCGAACGCCACGAACAGCGGAAGGCTCGGCACCGTGGCAGCGAACCAGGGGAGGAGCCACAGCCCGTACTGCGGCGAGTACACCTTGTTCGTCAGCAGGAACACCACCAGGAGTGGGAAGCCGAACGTCCATGCCCGGAACCCCGGACGGAGCGAGGCCGTCCGCCACAACAACACGGCCGTTACGGCGAAGGCCCCCGCCGACAGCAGGTTCAGCAGGGCCACGTCCCAGGTGAAGCCGAACACCTGTCCGGCGATGTACCACAGGCTGTCCCAGTCGGCCCCGCGGCTCGAGTTGAATCGGAAGAACTCCGACCAGCGATCGAAGCCGAACACCGCGAAGGGGAGATTGACCGCCGACCAGGTGAGGACCGCCACGCCGGCGAGGCGCCGGGCATCGCCGCGTCGTCCCTGGCGCCACCGGCCGATGGCGAACGGGATCACCAGGAGCGCTGGGTACAGTTTCGCCGCCGCGCCGAGCCCGAGGAGCACCCCCGCCGGTCCGTCCTTCTCCCGCAGGTAGGCCATCGTGGCCCCCGTGGCCAGGGCCACCGCCAGCAGGTCCCAGTTGACCAGGCCGTACACCAGCAGGGTCGGCGCCACCGCGAACCACACGGCCCGCGTCCCCGCGAACGCGTGCAGCGCCCACGCCGTAGCCGCCGCCGCCGCCGTCAGCAGGACCGCGTTCCACCACACGAACGAGGGATAGGAGTCGGCAGGCACGGCCGCCAACCACATCGCCAGCCCGGTCAGCACGGGGTACTCGTTCTGGCCGTCGAGGTACGGCACCCGGTCCTCGTCGAGCCCCCGGTCGCGGTCGTCCGAGGCGTAGAGGGCCGCCACGTCCGAGTAGCACAAGAGGTTGTACTGGCGTCCGTCGGCCCACGAGCCCAGGCACGGGGACTTCAGGACGAAGCCGACCGCCATGGTGACGATCGCGGCGCCGACCACCAGAGCGGGGCCCCGGTTCGCGCGCTCGGGCACGTCCCGCATCATCGCACCCCTGTCGCCTACACTGCCGCCGGGATGTCGAGGGGGGCGAAGATCGTGCTGGCGGCGGTGGTCGCCGTTCCCGTGATCCTCATCGCGATCGCCGCCCTGAACGCTCCCCGCGAGGCGAGCAAGGATTACCACTTCTCCGAGACCCTGATCGACGCCACGGTCCACCCGGACGGCACGCTGGAGATCGACGACCGGACCACGTGGGCCTTCGAGGGCCAGTTCTCCTTCGTGTCGTACGCCGTGGCCTGGCCGGTGGAGCTGATCGAGGGGTTCACGGTGACGGAGAACGGCCAGCCGGTTCCCGCCACGCTTGCGCCGTTGGGAACCGGATCCTCGACCACGTGGGGCGTGATGGCTCGGGATGAGCAGCGGACCTTCCGGATTCGGTACCTGGCGCGGTGCGCCGTCGATGCCTACGCGGATGCGGCCCATCTCCTGTGGATGTTCATCGCCGACGATCAGGACAAGCCCACGGATCTGGTCCGGATCAGGGTTCACCTCCCGGGGGCCGCACGCCAGTCGGTCAACCGACCGCAGGGGCCGTGCGGACCCGGTGGCATCGCGGGCGGGGAAGCGATCAAGACCCGCCCCTTGCGGGAAGGGGAGACGTTGGCCTGGGGCCATGGGCCGCTCGCCGGGGAGGTGCGGATCATCGACCCGCACACGGTCGAGTACGTCGTCCGAGACCTCCAACCGTTCACATTCGTGGAAGGTTCGATCCTGTTTCCGGTCGAGGTGGTGCCGTTGGCTCCGATCGAGCCGGGCCCGGGTCGTGCCGGGATCCTGGCCGAAGAGGGCCGCCTGGCCGAGGAGGCGAACGCGCTCCGTCGCCAGCACCGCTTCGAGACCGGGCTCGTGTGGGCGCTGCTGTTCCTCGTGCCGCTGTTCGCGGTGACCATGGTGCTGGTGGCCCGGCGCCGCGATCGGGTCGAGGGTGTCCCCCGCCACCTCCAGGAGCCGCCCGAGGACATCCATCCCGTCGACCTGGCGATGCTGTGGTCCGCGTCCCGTGGTCACCTGGAGCCGAAGAACGCCTACCGCGCGCAGATGCTCCACCTGGCCCGGACCGGCGCGATCGATGTCCAGGCCGTGGGTCCGGTCTCCGACCCGGAGGACTTCCACATTCGCCTGCGGGAGCGACCGACCGGGTTGGACGGCGAGTTCGTCGAGTTCCTGTTCACCGGCGACGGATCGCAGCCGGTGTCGATGAAGTCGATCAAGGACAGCGGACGCCGAGCACGGGCGCTTCGGGACTGGTGGAAGAAGGCCGGCGAGCGAACCAAGCGACTGGTTGGGAGGATCGTGAAGGGCCGAGCCCGGATCGAGCGAACGATGCTCTCGATCGGGACGCTGGGTGCTGCCGCGTACGGGTACTGGCGGTCGGTGGGTCCGCTGGAGGGCCAACGTTTCTTCGATGGCCTCGTCGGGCCGTTCGCGT
>DASQWG010000089.1:0-5669 GCA_035640375.1 Actinomycetota bacterium | reverse complement strand
CGCGTCGGCGGCGACGAGCTCGACGAGGCCATCATCGCGTACGCCAAGAAGGAGTTCTCCATGGTCCTCGGGGAGCGAACCGCCGAGGCCCTGAAGATGGCGATCGGCTCTGCGTTCCCCACGCCGGACGAGATGATCGCGGAGATCAAGGGACGGGATCTGGTCACCGGCCTCCCCAAGACGATCCACATCTCCGCGGAGGAGGTCCGCAAGGCGATCGAGGAGCCGGTCAACGCGGTGATCGACGCGATCAAGAACACGCTGGACCGGTGTCCGCCGGAGCTGGCGGCAGACCTGATGGATCAGGGCATCATCCTGACGGGCGGCGGTGCGATGCTCCGCGGCCTCGACGAGCGGCTGAAGCACGAGACCGGCATGCCGGTGAGCGTGGCCGAGGATCCGCTGTACTGCGTGGTGCTGGGATCGGGCCGGTGCCTCGAGGAGTTCGAGGCGATGAAGCGGGTCCTGGTCTCCTCGGGCCGCCGGTAAGGCGGCATGGCCACCACGTATCGACGCGTTCGGAGCACCCGTCTGCTCGTCCTGGGGCTCCTGGTGGCCAGCCTGGTCACGATCACCCTGGACGCCCGGGGTGGTCGCGAGGGACCGATGGCCACCATGGGGCGAGGGCTCGGGGCCATCATCGGTCCTCTCCAGGAGGGCGTGGCCGCCGTGGTCCGGCCGATCGGCTCATTCGTCACCAACGTGTTCCGAGCCGGCTCGCTGGCCGAGGAGAACGCGGCGCTCCGGGAGGAGATCGCCACGGTCCGGGCCGAGGCGTCCGAGGTCAACTCGCTGCGTCGGGAGAACGAGGAGCTCCACCGGTTGCTCGGGCTCTCGGAACGGCACGGCTTCCAGGTCATGGGGGCCACGGTGACCGGCGAGACGCCCGGGAACTTCGAGTGGGCCGTGTACATCGACCGCGGCGCCGTCGACGGGGTGACGGTGGACATGCCGGTGATCGCCGCCGATGGACTGGTCGGACGGGTGGTGGATGTGTACCAGGGCTCGGCGAAGGTGATGCTGATCATCGATCCCGACTCCGCGGTGAGCGTCGAGCTCTCCGCCAGCGGCGAACGCGGCGTGCTCCAGGGTCAGCGCGAGGAGCCGCTGCTGTTCCGGCTGATCGAGGCGGACACCGAGGTCCAGCCCGGCGAGACGGTGGAGACGTCGGGATACACGCTCGAGGAGGGCCTCGGCGGGGTGTTCCCGTCCTCGATCCCGGTCGGGGTGGTCGACAGCGTCGAGCCCGATCCGTCGAACCTCACGCTCGAGGTCCGGGTTCGGCCGCGGGTGGACTTCTCACGTCTCTCCGACGTGGCCCTGATCATCGGCCAGCAGCCGCTGCCCCCGCCGGAGGATGCGGAGTCGCCCTGAACGGCCCCGGGTAGACTGGCCCGGTGCGACGCGCCCTGGCGTGGATCGCGGTCGTCGTCACGGCCCTGCTGCTCCAATCGACGGTCTTTGCTCAGATCAAGCTGGGCGGTGCCAAGCCGGAGCTGATGTATCTCGTGACGGTCGTGCTGGCGATGCTGGAGGGCCCGGCCTCGGGCGCCCTCGGGGGGTTCTCGGCCGGGATGGCCCAGGACTTCCTCCTGAACGACCCGAAGGGGATCACCGCCCTCGTGCTGACGGTCCTGGGCTACGTGGTAGGGACCGTGCGGCAGTTCATCACCACGCCCAGCCCGGCGCTGCCCACGATCCTGGTCGGCGTGGGGACGTTCGGCGGCGTGCTGTTCTACGGATTCGTGGCGTTCCTTCTGGGAGCGCTGCCTGGCGACGCCCTGTTCCTCCTGCGCGTGGCGGTCCTCTCCGCCGTCTACAACGCGATCCTGACGCCCGTGGCGTACCCCTTGCTCCGCCGGGTGGCCGAAACCACGCGGACCAAGAAGGTGCACCGGTGGTGAGATGAGCGACGCCCGACGCCGGATGACGGCGCTGGCGGCGGTGATGGCGTTCGCGTTCGCAGCCCTGGTGACGAGGCTGTGGTTCCTGCAGGTCCTGGCCGCCGAGGAGTACCAGGAGCGGGCCACGGGGAACTCCGTGCGGCTGATCCCGAACCCAGCCCCGCGCGGGCGGATCCTCGACCGGAACGGGGAGCCCGTGGTGGACAACCGCCGCACGATCGTGGTCACGATCGACCGCGACGAGCTCCGGGACGAGGAGGAGGTGCTCGACCGGCTGGCCGACCTCCTCGACACGAGCACGATCGAGCTCGGCAGGCGGCTCCACGATCCCGACTTCCTGCCGTACCAGCCGGTGCCGGTGTTCGAGGGGGCGCCCGAGGCCGCGGCGATCTACATCGCCGAGCATCCGAGCGATTTCCCCGGCGTCGACTTCGAGGAGGTCGGCGTGCGCCGGTACGTGCGCGACACCCTGGCCCCGCACCTGCTGGGGTACCTCGGCGAGATCAGTCCGGATGAGCTCCTCGATCCCTCGTTCGCCGATGTCCGTCCCGGACAGCTGGTCGGGAGGGGCGGGGTCGAGCAGCAGTACGAGCGCTTCCTCCGCGGCCGTGACGGCGTCATCAAGCAAGAGGTGAACGCTCAAGGCGAGGTCCAGGGCATCCTCGGCTCCGAGGAGCCCGCGCCGGGAAACGATCTGGTCCTGTCGATCGACGCCGACATCCAGGAGCTCACGCAGGACACCCTCGAGGATGCGGTGAACCAGGCCCGTGTCTCGGTGGTGGACGAGGAGACCGGGACGTACGTGAAGGCCACCGCCGGCGCGGTGGTGGTCCTCGACCCCAACGACGGGCACGTCCTGGCCATGGCGTCGCACCCGACCTACGACCCGCGCCAGTTCGCCGACGGTCTGACCCAGCGCGAGTTCGACGTCCTCCGCCGGCCCAGCTCGAACTACCCGCTGTCGAACCGGGCCATCGCCGGGCAGTACCCCGCGGGGTCCACGTTCAAGCCGTTCGTGGCCGCGGCGGCTCTGAAGGCCGGCTACGCCCGGCCGGAGGGGTTCTATCCGTGTCCATCGGAGTTCATCTCTCCGGGTGACGAGTCCGGCACCGTGTTCCACAACTGGGAGGACGTCGATCGGGGTGGCATCTCGTTCGCGGAGGCCCTGATCCGCTCCTGCGACACGGTGTTCTACGGCTGGGGCTACCAGTTCTGGAGCGAGCGCACGGCTCGTGGCGACCTGATGCAGCACCACCTCCGGCGGTGGGGGTTCGGCGACCTCACCGGGATCGACATACCCGGCGAGGCCTCCGGCCGAGTCCCGGATGCCCGATGGAAATCCGACATCAACGCCGCCTACCCGAACCTGTTCCCCGAGCCGACCTGGCTCCCCGGTGACAACATCAACATGTCGATCGGTCAGGGTGACCTCCTGGTCACGCCGCTCCAGCTGGCCGCGGCGTACGGGGCCCTGGCCAACGGGGGCACGCTGTACCGCCCCCAGGTGGCGCTGCGGGTCCAGCGCCCCGACGGCACGCCGGTCCGCCGTTTCGAGGGCGAGCGGATCGGGCGCGTGCCGCTGCGGCGGCCACAGTTCGCGGCGATCATGAACGCCCTGCGGGGAGTGGTCTCGTCTCCGGCCGGCACCGCGACCAGCGCGTTCGCCGGGTTCCCGCTGTCGTCCACTCCGGTGGCGGCCAAGACCGGCACGGCCGAGGTCCACGGGAAGCAGCCGCACTCGTGGTTCGCGGCGATCGCCCCGGCGAACGATCCCCAGTTCGTGGTGGTGGCCATCGTGGAGGAGGGCGGCCACGGCTCCCAGGTGGCCGCGCCGATCGTGCGACGGGTCCTGGAGGGGTTGCTCCACCTGGAGCCGGGCGCGTTCGAGATCAGCGGGCAGGTGACCGACTGATGGACGCCACGCTGGGACGGTGGGTCAGCCGCGAGGGGCCGCTCCGCCACGTCGACCCCACGCTGATCGCGGTGGCGGTCGGCCTGGCCCTGTTCGGGCTGTTCATGGTGTATTCGGCCACCCAGCAGAGCCTCCGGACGCTCGGCGAGGACCCCGGCTTCTACCTGAAGAAGCAGATCGCATTCCTCATGCTGGGCGTGGTGGTCATGGCCATCGTGGCCACGTTCGACTACCGGCTGGTCAAGGTGTACGCCGGCATTACGTTCGGGATCCTGCTGTTCGCGCTGCTGCTGGTCCTCACCCCGATCGGCGATGAGACGGCCGGCGCGCAGCGGTGGATCTCCCTGCTCGGCTTCCAGTTCCAGCCGGCCGAGATCGCCAAGCTCGCGGTGGTGGCGATGCTCTCCGCCTACCTCTCCGAGCTTCGCGAGGTTCGGCTGGAGCACGTGTGGCGGGCCGCGGCGATCGCCGCCGCCCCGATGGCCCTGATCTTCCTTCAGCCCGACGTGGGCACGATGATGGTGTTCGCCGCGGTGCTGATCGCCGTGCTGGTGGTGGCGGGGGCCAGGCTGCGGCACATCCTGATCCTCATCGGGGTGGCGATCTTCGGGGCCATCATCGCGTTCAACCTGGGGATCGTGAAGGACTATCAGATCGATAGGCTGCGAAGCTTCCTCGACCCGGCGGCCGATCCACTGGTGGCCGGCTACAACCTGCAGCAGGCCCAGATCGCCATCGGCTCGGGAGGGCTGTTCGGCCGGGGATACCTGAACGGCACCCAGACGAACCTCGACTTCGTGCCCGAGCAGCACACCGACTTCGTGTTCACCGTGGTGGGGGAGGAGCTGGGGTTCGTGGGAGCCACCCTGCTTCTCGGACTGTTCGCGGTGCTGCTGTGGCGCGGGTTCCGCATCGCCCTGATTTCCCGGGACGCCTTCGGCACCCTGCTGGCCACAGGGATCGTCACGATGCTGGCCTTTCAGGTCGTGGTCAACGTCGGGATGACGATGGGCATCATGCCGGTGACCGGCATCCCGCTCCCGCTGGTGTCCTATGGGGGCACCTCGATGCTGACGAACTGGGCGGCCGTGGGTCTCCTGCTGAACGTCCACATGCGTCGGTTCAAATGACGGGCCTGGCAGACCCCCCTGCTATCCTTGATGCAGTGCTCCCGGCCACGGCCCACCGACCCGCCTGGCCCCTCTCGGGGCGGGTTCCAGCGCCTTCGATCGAACCCCCGTTCGAGCTGTGGCAGCTGGTGGCCGTCGGGAGCGAGGACGTGCCGGCGGTGATCACGGAGGCCCGCGTCGCGGTGAGCGGCGCGCGAGGCCACGTGACGCGGCCGGAAGGGAGCCCTTCGGGGCGGAAAGGAACGTGGCATGACCGAGGAAGCACCGGACCCCCAGGCCGGCCCGGCCGAGGAGGGGTCCACCGAAGCGCGACCTCGCACCCGCCGCCGTCGTCGCGGCAGCCGGGGTCGCGGGCGTGGCTCGGGCGCGAAGAAGCCGTCGAGCGACCGCGCTGAAGAAGGGGGGTCCGCCCCCACCGAGACGGCAGCCGCCGAGGCCGACGGCGGCGGCGACGGGAACGGCGAGAGCGCTACCCAGAAGACTCAGGCACGCACTCGCACCAGGTCCCGCCGTCGCTCGTCGAAGCCAAAGGCGGCCGAGGACGGCGCGGCCACCGGGCCCGAGACCGTGGCCGAGCAGGCCGCGGAGCCGACGGCAGCCGAACAGTCCGCCGACGGCTCGAAGCCGGCATCGCGGAGTCGCCGTCGTCGGCGTCGCCGGAAGCCCTCCGCGGCGGCCCAGGCCGTAACGGCGCCCGCGGAGTCGGAGGCGAAGGCCCCTGCT
>DASQWG010000088.1:0-7923 GCA_035640375.1 Actinomycetota bacterium | reverse complement strand
GAGCTACCGGCCCGACGCGGTGCTGGCCGGCCTGGCCACGGCGCCGCCGGGGCTCGGCATCGCCGGGCTCCACCTCAACACGTTCAACCAGGTCCGCAGCACGGAGCGATGGCGGCACCGGGCCCTGGCCGCGGCCCGGTGGGACACGGTGTCCGACCAGGACGAGACCGGCGCGTGAGCGAGCTTCCCGACCGCGCCGGAGTGGTGATCGTCGGCGGCGGGATCGTCGGCAGCAGCCTGGCCCGGCACCTGGCCGGCCTGGGCTGGGACGACATCGTGCTCGTCGAGAAGGGCGCGTTTCCCCGGCCGGGCGGGTCCACCGGGCACGCCTCCAACTTCCTGTTCCCGGTCGATCACTCCAAGGAGATGACCCGCTTTACTCAGGAGAGCATCCGGCAGTACCGCGACCTGGGAGTGTTCACGCGGTGCGGCGGCATCGAGGTGGCCCGAACGGAGGAGCGGTTGGAGGAGCTGAAGCGGCGGGTGGCTTCCGCCCTCGCCTGGGGGGAGCCGGCCGAGCTGGTGTCGCCGAGGCGGATCGGGGAGCTGATCCCGTACGCGAACACCGACATCCTCCTTGGTGGGTTCTGGTGCCCTGGCGTGGGCACGGTGGACTCCGTCCGGGGAGCCGAACTGATGCGGCAGGAAGCCGCCGGGCTTCGGATCGTGGACGGCGCCGAGGTCACCGACTTCGACGTCCGGTCGGGTCGGCTGGCAGCGGTGTCGACGGACCGGGGCGACATCCGGACCAGCGTCGCCGTCATCTGCGGAGGCGCCTGGAGCCCGCGCCTGGCGGCCATGGCCGGCACGGCCGTCCCGCTGACCCCCGCCGTCCACCAGATGATCACGGTCGGACCGGTGCCGCTGTTCGAGACCGGGAACGAGATCGACTACCCGATCCTCCGGGACATGGATGCGGGGATGTACGAGCGGCAGATCGGCGCCGACATGCACGTGGGGTCGTACGCCCACCGTCCGATCCTCCTCGATTCCGACGAGATCCCCTCGCTTCGGGAGACCGATGCCCCCACGGAGCTGCCGTTCACCGAGGAGGACTTCAAGCAGCAGCTCGAGGATGCCCGGGAGATCCTCCCCGACATCCTCGGCGACGAGCGGGTGACGATCCGGCGAGCGTTCAACGGCGTGCTGTCGCTGACGCCGGACGGCTCACCCGTGCTCGGCGAGACGCCGGAGGTGCGGGGCCTGTGGACGGCCGCGGCCGTATGGATCAAGGAGGCCCCGGGCGTGGCCCGGACGGTGGCGGAGTGGATGAGTGGTCTCGAGCCCTCGATCGACCCCACCCCGTCCGACGTGGCCCGGTTCTCCGAGCACCAGCGGACCCGGACGCACATCCGGGCCCGGTGCGGCGAGGGGTTCAACAAGACGTACGGCATCGTGCACCCGGCCGAGCAGTGGGCCTCGAACAGGAACGTCCGGGTGAGTCCCTTCTTCGAACGCGAACGTGAGCTCGGCGCCGAGTTCATCGAGACCGCCGGCTGGGAGCGGCCCCGGTGGTACGAGTCCAACCGCGGCCTCCTCGACGAGTACGGGGACCGGGTGATGCACCGGCCGGCCGAGTGGGACGCCCGGTGGTGGTCGCCGATCATCAACGCGGAGCACCTGGCGATGCGCGACCGGGCGGGCATGATCGACCTGTCCGCGTTCGCCATCTTCGACGTGACCGGCCCCGGTGCGCTGGACCACGTCCAGCGCCTGGCGGTCAACCAGATGGACGTGCCGGTCGGGCGGGTCGTGTACACGCCGCTCCTGACGGAGCACGGCGGCATCAGGGCCGACCTGACGATCATGCGACTCGGCCAGGACGCGTTTCGAGTGGTGACGGGTGGAGCCACCGGACCGAGCGACCGCAAATGGTTCCGCGACCACCTGCCCGAGGACGGGAGCGCCAGCCTGCACGATGCCACCTCCTCGTGGTGCACGTTGGGTGTATGGGGTCCGCAGGCTCGCGACCTGATGGGCTCGGTGACCCACGAGGACCTGTCGGACGAGGCCTTCCCGTTCGCCACGTGCCGGTGGATCACGATGGGGACCCTGCGGGTCCTGGCCTCTCGGATCTCCTACGTCGGCGAGCTCGGCTGGGAGCTGTACGCCCCCATGGAGCAGGGGGCGCGGCTGTGGGACGTGGTCGGGGAGGCCGGCCGGGCCCTCGGTGCGGTCCCGGTCGGGGTGGGGGTGTACCTCAGCACCGGGCGCCTGGAGAAGTCCTATCGGTCGTACGGCGACGAGCTCGAGCCGGAGTTCGACCCGGTCGAGGCTGGCCTGGCACGCCCCAGGGTGAAGGACCAGGACTTCATCGGGAAGGAGGCCTACCTGGAGGCCAGGGAGGAGGAGCGGGCGGCGGTCCTGTGCACGATGACCGTGGACGATCACGCGCCCTCCGGAGGCGCCCCTCGGTACATGCTGGGGCACGAGCCGGTCCTGACCCTCGACGGCGAGCGAATCGTGGACCGGAAGGGTCGGCCGTCCTACGTGACCAGCGCGGGGTCGGGCCCGTCGATCGGGAAGCACATCCTGATGAGCTACCTGCCCCCGGACCACGCCCGGCCCGGGGCGCAGCTGGCCGTGGAATACTTCGGCGAGCGCTACCCCGTCACCGTTGCCGTGGTCGGGAGCGCGCCGCTATTCGACCCGGAGAACGCCCGCGTGCGGAGCTGACCCAGGAGGGCTGGCATGAAGCTGGCGGACCGCATGTCCCGGCTGGGGACGGAGTCGGCGTTCGAGGTGCTCACGATGGCCCGCGCCCTCGAGGCCCAGGGCCGGAAGATCATCCACCTCGAGATCGGCGAGCCCGACTTCGACACCCCCGGCCACATCACCGAGGCTGCCATCGGGGCGCTCCGCGACGGCCAGACCCACTACAGCCCCGCGCCGGGGATCCCCGAGCTCCGCGAGGCCGCCAGCGCGTTCTTCGAGCGGACCCGCGGCGTCGACTACCCGCCGGACCGCATCGTGGTGGTCCCTGGGGCCAAGCCGATCCTGTTCTTCACGATCATGGCCCTGTGCGAGGAGGGCGACGAGGTCGTGTACCCCGACCCGGGCTTCCCGATGTACGAGTCGATCACCGCACTGACCGGGGCCACCCCGGTGCCGATCCGCCTGCGTGAGGAGAACGAGTTCCGGGTCGATCCCGACGAGCTGGCCTCGCTGATCACCGACCGCACCCGGCTCCTGATCCTCAGCTCGCCGCACAACCCCTGCGGGAGCGCGCTGACCCGCAGCGATCTCGAGGCCATCGCCGAGGCAATCCGTGGTCGCGATATCTACGTCCTCTCCGACGAGGTGTACTGGGCAATCCGGTACGAGGGGGCCCACGAGTCGATCGCCGAGCTCGACGGGCTGGCCGACCGCACGATCCTCCTCGACGGGTGCTCGAAGAGCTTCGCCATGACCGGGTGGCGACTCGGGTTCGCGGCGTTCCCGCCGGAGCTGGTCGAGCCGGTCACCCGGCTGGTCATCAACGCGGTGTCGTGCACCGCCACGTTTACCCAGCACGCCGCCGTCGCCGCGCTGACGGGGCCGTGGGAGCCGGTCGAGGCCATGGTCCGCGAGTTCCGGACCCGCCGCGACGTGATCGTGGAGGGCCTGAACCGGATCGACGGCATCACCTGCCTGGAGCCCGCCGGGGCCTTCTACGTCTTTCCGAACGTCTCCGCGCTCGGCGGATCCGGCCGCGACCTGGTCACATACCTGCTGGAGCAGGCCGGCGTGGCCGGCCTGTGGGGGACCGCGTTCGGCCCGGCCGGCGAGGGCTACCTCCGGTTCTCCTACGCGAACTCGGTGGAGAACATCCGGGCGGCGCTCGAGGCGATCGAGGCGGCCCTGCCGGGATACCGCGGTGGCTGAGACCAAACCGCACGTCCTGGTCACGCGACGCCTTCCCCCCGGCCCGATGACCCGGATCGCCGAGCGGTTCGAGGCTGAGGTGTGGGAGGGCGAGGACGCCATCCCTCGAGACCGGCTGCTGGAGGGGATCGCCGGGAAGGTCGCCGCGATCACGCTCCTCACGGACCGGGTCGACGACGAGCTGCTCGACGCGGCCGGTCCCGAGCTGCGGATCGTGGCCAACTACGCGGTCGGCTTCGACAACATCGACGTCGAGGCCTGTACCCGGCGAGGCGTGATGGCAACGAACACGCCGGAGGTCCTCACCGAGACCACCGCCGACACCGCGTGGGCGCTGATGATGGCCGCGGCCCGGCGAGTGGCGGAGGGCGACCGGTTCCTCCGCTCGCGGACGCCGTGGATCTGGGGGCCGGAGATGATGCTGGGACGGGACATCCACGGGAAGGTGCTCGGGATCGTGGGATTCGGCCGGATCGGCCAGGCCGTGGCCCGGCGGGGGAAGGGGTTCGGCATGGCCGTGCGGTACCACGATCCGTTCCGGCCGTCGTCGGAGGTGGAGCGCGACCTCGGTGCCGAGTACCGCGAGCTCGACGAGCTGTTGGCCGAGTCGGACTTCGTCAGCATCCACGTGGCCCTGACCCCGGAGACCCGGCACCTCTTCGACCGGGAGCGGCTCCGGCGGATGAAGCCGACCGCGGTGCTGGTGAACACCTCGCGCGGCCCGGTCATCGACGAGGCCGCGCTGGTCGAGGCCCTCCGCGAGGGGGACCTGTTCGCTGCCGGGCTCGACGTGTTCGAGAACGAGCCCGAAGTCCATCCCGGCCTCCTCGAGCTCGACAGCGCGGTGATCATCCCCCACCTGGGGAGCGCCACCGTAGAGACCCGCGATGCCATGGCCTTCCTAGCCGTGGAGAACGTCGAGGCGGCGCTGGCCGGCCGGCGTCCGCCGACGCTGCTGAACCCGGAGACCTGGCAGGGAGCCTGAGGTGGGCCGGCTCGACGGGAAGGTGGCCCTCATCACCGGCGCGGCCGGAGGCATGGGGCTGGCCGCGTCCCGCCTGTTCGCCGAGGAAGGGGCCCGGGTGGTGATGTCGGATGTCGTCGAGGACGCGGGACGCGCCGCCGCGGCCGACATCGGCGACGACGCCGCGTTCGTCCGGGCCGACGTCTCGCGAGGCGCGGACGTGGAGGCCATGGTCCGCTTCGCCGTGGAGACCTTCGGCGGACTCCACGTGCTCTACAACAACGCCGGGGTGGTCCTCCCGAACGACACAGGGGTGGTCGAGACGGACGAGGACACGTGGGACCGCACCATGTCCATCAACCTCAAGGGGGTCTGGCTGGGCTGCAAGTTCGGCATCCCGGCCATCATCGAGTCGGGCGGCGGCTCGATCATCAACGTGGCCTCGTTCGTGGCGCTGATGGGCGCGGCCACCGCGCAGATCGCCTACACGGCCACCAAGGGCGGCGTTCTGTCGATGACGCGAGAGATCGCCGTCGAGTACGCCCGCCGCGGCGTTCGGGCGAACGCCCTGTGCCCGGGCCCGATCGAGACACCGCTCCTGCTCCAGCTCTTCGCCGACGATGCGGCGAAGCAGCGCCGGCTGGTCCACGTTCCCATGGGCCGGCTCGGCCAGGCCGAGGAGGTGGTTCGCGCGGCGCTGTGGCTGGCCTCGGACGAGTCGTCCTTCATGACCGGGGCGGCCATGGTGGTCGACGGCGGCATCACCTCGGCGTACGTCACGCCCGAGTAGGACTCCTTCGGCGCCCCCGCCGGTCCCATCCGGAACGGCGTCGGCTCCGAACAGTCGGCGAGACCAGGCCCCTCGGGGATCGGGGGGAAAAGAGAGGAGGTCGACGGTGACGGAAGCGACGTACGGGAGGATGGGCGTGGCGCGCGCCTACGCGCTGATCTTCGGGATCGCCTATCTGGCGGTGGCGGTCCTGGAGCTGTTCTTCAGGACCGACGATCCACTGGCGATCGGCGGTACGGCGATCGTGGCCGGCGGGACGGTCCACATCGTCATCCACTTCGCCGTTGCGGCGCTCGTGCTGGGCTCGTACGTCGCCGGGGAGGCGGCGGCCCGGATCGTGGCCCGGATCGTGGGCATCACGTTCGTGGTGGTGTCGCTCCTGAACGTGTTCGCCGGTGACCTTTACTGGGACCTCGTCGCGGGGGGAACCCTCGGGGCGCAGGAGAGTGGGACGCCGGTCGCCTACTCGATCGTCCACATCGCCACGGCGCTGGCCGCGCTCTACGCGGGCTTCGCCACCCGGGCGGGCTACCGACCGGCAACGGCCTGAGGACGGGGATGCTCCCAGCGCTCGTCGGCCTGAGCGAGGCGGGACGCCATCTCGGAGGCCACCCCGGTCAGGACCCGATCCACCACCTGGCGTACATCGCCGTCCTTTCCGGGGCGGTGCTCACCTTCGTGGTGTATGCGCTCCGGGACGTCCGGAGGCACGGCCGCCCCTCCTTCAGCTGGGCTGTCCGACCCTCTCGCCCCGAGTAGCCGCCTCCGGACCTGGGTACGAACCGTCCCGTGGAGCTGCTCCTGGCGGTCGGCGTGCCGATCCGGTGGCCCCGAGGTGGTCCCATCGACGTGGTGCCGCTGCTCGCCGTGGTGGCCGCGGTGCTCGTCACCCGGTTCGTGATCGGGGCTCGGCTCACGCCGGTAACGTTCATCCTCGCCGCCACGTACGGTTCCGCGTGGGCGTGGGCCATCGCTGTCTGGGGGATCGAGCTCCCCACGTTCGCCGCCGTCCTGACCACGGCGGTGCTGACCAGAACCGTCGACCGAGCCCGCGCGGCCTGAGGCCGGGCGGCTACGCCCGCTCGAACACGGGCTTCAGCGCGGCGTACACCTCGCGGTATCGCCGGTAGGCCTCGTCGTACGCGGCCTTCGTCTCGGGGTCGGGCTCGTTGCCCTCCGGTCGGTACGAGACGAACGCGTCCGTGGCCTCGGCCACGCTGTCGTATACCCCTGCGGCCACCGCGGCGAGGATCGCCGCTCCGGTCGCGGTGGTTTCCACCGAGGTCGGAACCCGGATGGGGAGGCCGGTCACGTCGGCCTTGATCTGCCGCCACAGGGCGCCCTTGGCACCGCCGCCGACGATCGTCAGGCGGCGCACGTCGAGGCCGGCACCGCTCATGGCCTCGAGGATGTCCCGCAGGGCGAACGCGCTCCCCTCCAGCACCGCGCGGGTCATGTGGGGCCGGCCGTGAGCGAGGGTCAGCCCGTAGAAGACACCCCTGGCGGCCCCGTTCCACTCGGGGGCCATGGCGCCCTGCATGCAGGGGAGGAACACGACGCCCTCCGATCCCGGCGCCACCGCGGCCGCCTCGCCCGCGAGCAGGTCGTAGGCGTCCCCTCGGCCCTGGCGCTCCGCCGCCACCTCGAGCGGGCCGAACTGGTCCCGCCACCATCGGAGGTTCCCGCCCGAGACGAAGCCCGGGTTCTCCAGCAGCCACCCCTCGGGGGCGGCATGGGGATGACATTCCACCAGCATCGTGGGGTCCTCTCGGGGGGCGTCGCTGGCCGCGCACACCGGCTCAGCCGTGCCGACCACGTCGCACACCTCTCCGGGCTCGAAGACGCCTGCGCCCAGCGTCGCGGCCATCTCGTCCCCGCACCCCACGGCGACGACGGTCCCCGCGGATAGGCCGGTCTGCTCCGCGAACTCCGGCAGGATCGATCCGACCGCCTGGGTCGCCGGGGCCAGCTC
This sequence comes from Actinomycetota bacterium, assembly GCA_035640375.1. Classification (GTDB taxonomy): domain Bacteria; phylum Actinomycetota; class UBA4738; order UBA4738; family CALAEC01; genus CALAEC01. The sequence goes on along the minus strand of DASQWG010000088.1, from coordinate 333 downwards.
GGGCAGGCGTGCGTCCTCGATGCCCGTGAGCTCCAGGAGCCGGTCGGACCACCGCCGGGTTCGAGGATCGAGGAGTGCGAGCGACGACGCGTTCGAGTAGTCGACGACCGCGGGCCCGGCGACCTGGCGAAGCACGAACGCTCCCGGCGGCATCAGCATGGCGGCCTCGGCGAACACCTCGGGCTCCTCGTCCCGGACCCACAGCGCCTTGAACACGGCGTGGGAGGAGTCGAGGTTCGTACCCGAGAGCCGGTAGAACTCCTCGGGCTCGATGCGGGCGGCAAGCGCCTCCGCCTGGGCCTCGGCCCGGCGGTCCATCCAGATCATGGCCGG
>DASQWG010000087.1:0-2287 GCA_035640375.1 Actinomycetota bacterium | reverse complement strand
TCGGGGAAGACTCTGGCGGCCTTCCTCGTATGCATCGACCGGATCTACCGGGCTCACGAGGCGGGGGTGAGCCTGGGGGAGGGACCCCAGGTGGTGTACGTCTCCCCGCTGAAGGCGCTGGCGGTGGACATCCACCAGAACCTCGAGGCCCCCCTCGGAGAGATTCGCGAGGTGGCGGAGGAGCTCGGGCTCGCCGCGCCGGAGGTGCGCGTGGCGGTGCGAACGGGCGACACGGCCGCGTCGGAGCGCGCGGCGATGCTCCGCCGGCCACCCACCTTCCTCATCACTACTCCGGAGTCCCTGTACCTCCTGGTCACGGCGGAGCGCAGTCGGGCGATGTTGTCGGGAGTCCGGACGGTGATCGTGGACGAGATCCACGCCGTCGCGGGGAACAAGCGGGGGTCGCATCTCGCCATAACCCTCGAGCGCCTGGGGCACCTCCTCGAGGAGGCGCCCCAGCGGATCGGCCTGTCCGCGACACAGCGGCCCATCGAGACGGTGGCCAGGCTGCTGGTGGGCTCGGGGACTGACCGATCGAACGAGGACGGCTCTCCCCGGTGCGCCATCGTCGACGTCGGACACCAGCGGGAGCTGGACCTTGCCCTGGAGCTGCCGGACGACGAACTCGAAGCGGTGCCTTCGGCCGAGCAGATGAGCGAGATCCTGGACAGGATCGCCGAGCACGTGAAGGGCCACCGCACCACGCTGGTGTTCGTCAACACCCGGCGGATGGCCGAGCGGGTGGCCCATCAGCTGGGGGAGCGCCTGGGCGAGGACCAGGTGGCCGCGCACCACGGGAGCCTGTCGAAGGAGCGGCGCCAGCGGGTCGAGGCGCGCCTGCGCGCCGGTGATCTCCGGGCCCTGGTGGCCACGGCCTCGCTGGAGCTGGGGATCGACATCGGACCCGTGGAGCTCGTGTGCCAGATCGGGTCGCCGCGGAGCTTCGCCACGTTCCTGCAGCGAGTGGGGCGGTCGAACCACACGCGGAGCGGCACCCCCAGCGGCCGGTTGTTCCCCACGTCTCGGGACGAGCTGGTGGAGTGCGCCGCTCTTCTGCGCGGCGTTCGCGCCGGGCGCTTGGACGCCATCATCCAACCGGTGGCCCCGCTCGACATCGTGGCCCAGCAGGTCGTGGCGGAGACCGCCGCCGAGGAGTGGTCGGAGGACGGACTGTTCGAGTTGATCCGGGGGGCCGCGCCCTTCTCCGAGCTCTCGCGGGAGGACTTCGACGACGTCGTTGAGCTGGTCTCGGAGGGGATCCAGACCGGACGCGGCCGGCGGGCCGCGTACGTCCATCGAGACCGGGTGAACGGCCGGCTACGCGGCCGGCGGGGGGCCCGTCTGGCCGCCCTGACCTCGGGCGGGGCCATCCCCGAGGTCGGGGACTACCGAGTGGTGGCCGAGCCCGACGACACCTTCGTCGGGACGGTGAACGAGGACTGGGCCATCGAGAGCATGGCCGGAGACGTTTTCCTCCTGGGAACGACGTCGTGGCGGATCCGCCGGGTAGAGCCCGGGACAGTGCGCGTGGTGGACGCCCAGGGCGCTCCACCGTCCGTGCCGTTCTGGCTGGGGGAGGCGCCCGGCCGGACCGAGGAGTTGTCGACCGAGGTCTCGGAGATCCGGGCGGTGGTGGCCGAGCGTCTCGCGGCCCGCGATCCCGATGGCGCCCGACGCTGGCTGGAGGAGCAGTGCGGGATCGACTCGGCCGCGGCGGACACCATCGTTCGCTATCTGGGGGCCGGCCTGGCGGCCCTGGGCACGATGCCCACCAAGGACACCATCGTCTTGGAGCGGTTCTTCGACGAGAGCGGTGGGATGCAGTTGGTCGGTCACGCCCCGTTCGGGGCCCGGCTGAATCGCGCCCTCGGGCTGGCCCTCCGCAAACGGTTCTGCGTCACCTTCGACTTCGAGCTCCAGGCGGCGGCCAGCGACGACGCCATCCTGCTGTCGCTGGGCCCCCAGCACAGCTTCCCGCTGGAGCGGGTCCCCAAGTTCCTGGCCTCGAAGACCGTAGAGGAAGTGGTTCGGCAGGCCGTTCTGACCTCACCGCTGTACGCGGCGCGGTGGCGGTGGAACCTCAACCGGTCGCTGGCGGTGCTGCGCATGCGGGGCGGTCGCAAGAACCCCGCGCCGATCCAGCGCATGGAAGCCGACGACCTGATGGCCGCGATCTTCCCGGGCCTCGCGCAGTGCCAGGAGAACCAGACCGGCCCGATCGTGCTGCCGGACCACCCGATCGTGCGCCAGACGATGCACGACTGCCTCCACGAGGCGCTCGACGCCG
>DASQWG010000086.1:0-3254 GCA_035640375.1 Actinomycetota bacterium | reverse complement strand
ACCACCACCGATAGCACGGCCTCGCGAGCTTCGGTTCCCGCGGCCGTTTCGGCCCGGATCGTCACCGTGTAGGTCCCTGGTGCCACCGGCGTGCCGTCGTTCCGCTTCCCGTCCCACGTCGCGTCGACCACGGTGCCGGAGCCGGCGAACCATCGAACCGAGGCGCCGAGCGAATCGGTGATCCGCACGGTCCAGCTCATCGGCTCGGAGAGGGTTGCGGTCAGCTGGACCGTCTGCAGCTGCGAGAGCGAGATGGCCTCCGCCGACCGGGCCGGATTCCAGATCTTCGGCAGCCCCCGCGCTTCGGCGGCTCGGCGGATCGGCCCGAGCTTGCGGAACAGGAAGGTCCCCGGGCACGTGGTGTATCCCGTGTGCCGGTGCCCGGAGATGACCGGCAGGGTGACCTCCTCGCCCTTCTCGAACTTCTGGGCGGACCCGCCGGCCGAGACCATCACGGTCTGGCCGGTGGGCCGGAGGTGGGCCACGTCGAGCCGCCAGGCCAGCAGCCGCTTGAACGCGCGCAGCATCCTGGCGGGCGCCTTGGTCGAGGTGAACGTGCCCAGCGCGGCCACGCCGGTGCTCCCGGTGTTGAAGCCCATGGCGTGCGCTCCGATGACCGGCTGGTCGATGCCGCCGAACCGTCCCTCGAAGATCCGCCCGAACCGATCGATGAGGAAGTTGTAGGCGATATCGCAGAAGTGTCGCCCCTGCACGTGGTACGCGTAGATCCCACGGATCAGGTCGTCGGACCGGCTCCGCGCGTACGAGTTGCTGTTCACGGTGTGATGCACGTACGCCATCTTCAGCCCGTCCTCGGCGTACTCGGGCCCGCACCGGCGGAGCTTTTCCTTGGCTCCCCAGCCCGCCCGGGTGATGATGCCCGGCTGCACGGCGGTCGCCTCGGCCGTCTCCGCCGCGTACGGGTGGGTGACCATTCCCCAGGCGCGGGCGAGGATGTCGCCGGCCCGGTCGAGCATCGAGGGGGGGCTCGCCGTCCCGGACGTGTTGACGAACACGACCGTGACGTCGCCGATGGCGTCTCCCTCGGGAAGGCCCAGCCGCACCCGGACGCAGCGAGCTTCACCGGTCCACACCGGCGGCGTTCCCTCCAGGCCGGCGGCGTCGGCGGTTCCGGGATCCGGAGCCTCGGCCGGCTCGCCCTCCACCTCGATCATCGGGCCGAACCGTCCCGGTGCGCCCACGGCCAGCCGGGCCGGGACCTCTTCGCCACCGTCCTGCCGCCACACCACCCCGAGCGTGGTGAAGCGGATCGGCGCGCACACCACGCGTCTGGCGCTCCACGCGGGGCGCCCCAGGCGGATCGTGGCGCCCGGACCGAGCGCGGCGGCCGCCCGAGGAGGCACCAGCGTCGAGGTGGCCACCGCCACCTTCCGGACCACCGTCGGGGGCGTGGCGTCGCCCACGGCCGGGGGGAGCAGGCCGAGCATGGCGGCGACCAGCACCCCCGTCGAGAGGATCGTCCGAACGGCGCGGCGGAATCGCGGGGAACGCATGGGTTCGCCCGATTGTGCCTCGGGCCGGACCCGATGTCTATGGTCTCGTCCCGCTAGGATGAGGCCGCCCAGGAGGAACCGTGTCCCAGCGCGTGACCCGTCCCCGGCGGTCCTGTCTCTCGGTCCCTGGATCGAGCCCGAAGATGCTGGCCAAGGCGCCATCGCTGCCCGCCGACGAGGTGTTCATGGACCTCGAGGACTCCGTGGCCCCCCTGGCCAAGGAGGAGGCCCGGGGGAACGTGGTCCAGGCTCTCAAGGAGGGGGACTGGGCCGGGAAGACCCTGGTGGTCCGGGTCAACGGCGTGTACACGAGGTGGTGCGCCGGAGACCTCCAGGAGGTCGTCGGCAACGCCGGGCGGTACGTCGACTGCGTGATGATCCCGAAGGTGGAGACCGCGTCCGACGTCACGTTCGTCGACAACCTGTTGCGCATGATCGAGGAGACCGGGGGGCTGGACCGGCGGATCGGCATCGAGATCCAGATCGAGACGGCCACCGGCCTGCGGAACATCCACGAGATCGCCGACGCCAGCGACCGAGCCGAGACCCTGATCTTCGGTCCTGCCGACATGAGCGCCTCGCTGGGCCTGCCGACCCTCACGGCGGGTCTGCCGATGCCCGGCTATCCAAGCGACCACTGGCACCATGTGCTGTCGACGATCCTGATCGCTGCGCGCCACGCCGGGCTCCAGGCCATCGACGGCCCGTACCTGGTGATCAAGGATCTCAACGGGTTCCGGGAGATGGCGCTCCGAGCCCGAGCCCTCGGCTACGACGGCAAGTGGGCGCTCCATCCCGGCCAGGTCGACGTCCTGAACGAGGTGTTCACACCGTCCCAGGAAGAGTTCGACAAGGCCGAGGCGGTGCTGGAGGCGTACCGCCACGCCACCGACGTCGAGGGTGTCGGCGCGGTGATGTTCGGGAACGAGATGATCGACGAGGCCAGCCGGAAGATGGCCGAGCAGCTGGCGGCCCGCGGGCGGGCCGCCGGCTTCCAGGTGCACAAGACCTGGTCGGACTTCCGGAAGGAGTGGGAGGACGCGTGAGCGTCGTCGACCTGACCGATGAGCAGAAGGCCGTGGTGGCCGCCGTCCGCGACCTCGTGGAGCAGGAGGTCTACCCGATCGCCGAGGAGCTCGAGCACCGCGACGAGTTCCCCGAGAAGGTCGTGGAGCGGATGAAGGAGATGGGCCTGTTCGGCCTGACGGTGCCCGAGGAGTTCGGCGGCGCCGGCATGGACCTCATGTCCTACGCGCTCGTGGTCAGCGAGCTGTCCCGCGGCTGGATGTCGCTCTCGGGGGTGATCAACACCCATTTCATGGGCGTGTACCTGCTGACGAAGCACGGGACCGACGAGCAGAAGGAGCGGTGGCTCCCCCGCATGGCCACCGGGGAGCTCAGAGCGGCGCTGTCGATGTCGGAGCCCGGTGCGGGCTCGGACGTCCAGGCCATCCGGTGCCGGGCGGTCCGGGACGGCGACGACTACGTGGTGAACGGCCAGAAGATGTGGGTCACGAACGGGCTGCGGGCCGGCCTGGTGGTGCTCCTGTGCAAGACCGATCTCGAGGCCGACCCGCCCTACAAGGGGATCAGTCTCCTGTACGTCGAGAAGGAGCCCGGCGCCGAGCGGTTCGAGGGCATCACGGTCCCGCCGAACATCGAGAAGATGGGCTACCACGGCGTGGAGACCACCGAGCTCGTGTTCGAGAACCACCCGGTTCCGGCGGCCAACCTCCTCGG
>DASQWG010000085.1:0-4395 GCA_035640375.1 Actinomycetota bacterium | reverse complement strand
CGGCCCCGGTGTGCTTTGGCTGCTGCTGCTGTTCCTGACGCCCTTCTACGCGATCCTCGCCGTGGCCATGGGCCGGTTGGATCCGCTCTTCAACACGCCGATCCCGGAGTGGAACCCGATCTACTGGAACCCCGCCGTGTTCGGCGAGGTCTTCGCCGATCTGTTCGGGGGACCGCTGACCGACACGATCGTGCGGACGCTGGCGTACGTGATCGTCGCCTCGATCCTGGCTCTCCTGATCGGGTACCCCGTCGCGTACTACATCTCCCGGCGAGCGGGGCGGTGGAAGATCCCGCTGCTCATGCTCCTCGTTGCGCCGTTCTGGATCAACTACATCATGCGCATGCTGGCCTGGGTGAACCTCCTCGACACCGACGGCTACGTGAACCGGGGGCTGATGCTCTTCGGTGTGCTGGATCAGCCGGTGGTCTGGCTGTCGGGACGGCACGACACCGTGATCCTCGGCCTGGTCTACGGGTACGTCCCGTACCTGATCCTGCCCTTGTTCGCGGCGCTGGACCGCATCGATCCCAGCGTGATCGAGGCCGCCCGGGACCTGGGGGCGAGCCCACTCCGGGCGTTCCGGAAGGTGACGCTTCCCCTCTCGAAGCAGGGGATCCTGGCCGGCCTGGTCATCATCATGCTGCCGATGTTCGGCGACTACTACACGCCGAACCTGCTGTCCGGGCGGGCCTCGACCTACATGATCGGGAACCAGATCGAGCTCTTGGTCCGCACGGGTGTCGGCAAGTCGAAGGGCGCGGCGCTGACGCTGATCCTCATGACCTTCGTGGCCGTGCTGATGCTGTACTACCTGGTCAACGTGCTCCGGGCCCAGCGGGAGGCTCGGACATGAGCACCGTCGCCGAGGCTCCAGCGGCCGCGCCAATCGAACGTCCCCTGTCCGACCGGCTCCGGGGGTGGGTGTCGAACCCGTGGGGGAAGCCGCGGTTCCTCACGGTGTTCACGTGGCTGTACGTCGTCTGGTCCCTGGTCCCCGTGGTCATAGCGGTGGTGTTCTCGTTCAACAACGGGCGGTCGCGGAGCGCGTGGCAGGGCTTCTCGCTGCGATGGTATGTGGGCGATCCCGACCTCTCGATCCTCCATGATCCGTCGATGCGCTCGGCCCTGTTCCAGAGCGTGAAGCTGGCCGTGCTGACGATGCTGATTGCCACGCCGCTGGGGATCGGGCTGGCCATCGGGCTCGGCCGGTGGCGGGGGCGCGCCTCGAAGCCGGCGAACTTCCTGATGCTGCTGCCGCTGGTCACGCCCGAGCTGATCATGGGTGTGGCGCTCCTCCTGGTGTTCGTGCACATGATCCCGTTCATCAACCTGGGGACCGGGGCGCAGCTCCTGGGACACGTCACGTTCACGCTCTCGTTCGTGGTCATCGTGGCCAGGGGGAGGTTGTTCGCCATCGGGAAGGAGTACGAGGAAGCGGCCATGGACCTCGGCGCCTCGCCGATGCAGGCGCTGTGGCTCGTGCTGCTGCCGCTGCTCCGTCCCGCTATCGTCGTGGGCGCGCTGGTGGCGGTCGCCATCTCGCTCGACGACTTCGTGATCAGCCAGTTCCTTGTGGGGGACGCCAGCACGGTGACGATCCCGGTCCGGGTGTATTCGGCGTCGCGCCTCGGGCCGACGCCGGCCACCAACGCCATCGCCAGCGTGCTCCTGTTCAGCACGTTGCTGATGGCCACCGCCGCCGGCCTGATCCTCCGCAGAACCCGCCGCCGCGAGCACCGCGAAGGCTCTGCGGTCGAGGACCTGGCCCGCTTGGAGATCTGAAGGTCAGGACCCGGCCACGGCGGGGCGGGGCTCGCGCTCGACCGGCGGCTCAGACACGCGAAGTACCCGAAGGTCCTCGGCGGGGAGATGGACGGTCACGGCCTCGCCGGTCGACCAGGACTCGGTCCGACTGGTCTCGACCGCCTGCACCAGCTGGCCCCCGACCATGCGGACCAGCACTTGCACCGTCGGCCCCACGAAGACGGCACGCTCCACCATGCCCGGCAGGCGATTCGGCCCGCCGAGGCTGCGGTTCTCGACCCGCACCCGCTCCGGCCGGATCACCAGGCGGACATCGCCGGTGGCGTCGATGTCGCCTCGCCTGGCCTCGAGCTCCACGTCGCCGATGCGGACCCGTCCCCCGCCCAGGCAACGAGCGTCCATCAGGTTCGAGACGCCGAGGAAGTCGGCCACGTACGCGTCGGCGGGCTCCTCGTACACCTCCCGAGGCGGTCCCACCTGCACGACCCGCCCCTCGGACATCACCGCGAGGCGGTCCGACATCGTGAGGGCCTCCTCCTGGTCGTGCGTCACGTACACGAACGTGATGCCGATCTCCTCCTGGATCGACTTCAGCTCGAGCTGGAGCGCCTTGCGAAGCTTCGCGTCGAGAGAGCCGAGGGGCTCGTCCAGGAGCAGCACGTCAGGATTGAGGATCAGGGCCCGGGCCAGCGCCACCCGCTGCTGCTGCCCGCCGGAGAGTTGGGTGGGGCGGCGCTCCTCGAACCCCGCCAGCCGTACCAGCTCGAGCACCGCGCCGACCTGCCGGCGGGCCTCATCCTTCGGCACGTTCTGAAACCGGAGCCCGAAGGCCACGTTGTCCCTCACGTTGAGGTGAGGGAACAGCGCGTAGCTCTGGAACACCGTGTTGACCGGCCGCTTGTGTGGCGGGGTCTGGGCCATGTCCCGGCCGTCGAGGAGGATCCGGCCGGCGTCGGGCCGCTCGAACCCCGCGATCATCCGCAGCGTGGTGGTCTTGCCGCATCCCGAGGGCCCCAGCAGCGAGAAGAACTCGCCCGGCGAGATATCGAGGGAGATGCCGTCGACGGCGGTGACCTCGCCGAACCGCTTGACCAGATCGATGAGCTCGACGCGGCCGCCGCGTCTCGCGGTCATGCGCGCAAGGCTCGCCCGAACGCCTCGAGGTTGTCAAGGAACCGGTCGACGTCGTTCTCGGAGTGCTGGACCGAGAGGAGCCACTGCTCGGCCTTCCCCCACGGCGGGAGGAACACGCCGCCGGCCATCTGGAACAGCCAGTGCGAGTGGCTCCACCGGTCGTCGACCGCCAGGAAATCCCGGTAGTCCAGCACCGGGGTCGGCGCGAAGGAGATGCACCCCTTGGCGCCGATGGCCACCACGTGCCCGGGGATGCCGAACTCCTCGAGGGTGCGCTCGGCGCCGCTCACCATGCGCTCGCGGAGTGCGTCGATCCTCGCGTACGCCGCGCCGTCCAGCACCTCGGTCAGCTGCGCCCGTGCGGCCGCCATCGTCAGCGGGTTGCCGTTGAACGTGCCGACCTGCTCGTAGTCGCCCTCGGCGATCAGCCGCATGACGTCCTCGGTCCCGCCGATGGCCCCGCACGGCACGCCGCCCCCGAGCGCCTTGGCCAGGCACACCAGGTCCGGGGTGACTCCGGACAGCGCGGTCACCCCGCCGGGGCCGGCGGTGAAGCCGGTCTTGATCTCATCGAACGCCAACAGGCCACCGTGCTCGTGCACGAGGTCACGGACGCGGGCCAGGTAGCCCGACTCGGGGAGGATGATCCCGGCGTTCATCATCACCGGCTCCAGGATCATCCCCGCGATCTCACCGGCGTGCTCCTCGAGGATCCGCTGGAGCGCCGTCACGTCGTTGAACGGCACCACCGTGACCAGGTCGAGGATGGCCCTGGGCAACCCCGCGCCGGAGGCGGGACTGTCCGGGCGGTTCGGCGACCCGAGCTCCGCGACGTCGTTGTACACGGACACCATCACCGAGTCGTGGTGCCCGTGGTAACCGCCCTCGATCTTGAGGATGCGATCGCGGCCGGTGGCCGCACGCATCAGGTGGACGGCGTCCATGGTCGCCTCGGTCCCCGAGTTGTTGAACCGCCACAGCGGGAGGCCGAAGCGGCGACGGAGCTCCTCGGCCACCACGATGGCGTCCTCGGTGGGCTGGGCGAAGTGCGTCCCGGTGGGGACTCGCTCCGTGACCGCCCGGACGATGGCGGGATGGCCGTGCCCGGCCAAGTTGACGCCGTAGCCGCCGTGGAGGTCGACGTACTCGTTCCCGTCGGCGTCCCACACCCTCGAGCCGGCCCCGTGGGAGAGCCAGATCGGCTGGGGCAGTGAGATCTGCCAGTTCGAGGTGACCCCGCCGGCCAGCGACCCCTGGGCCCGAGCCAGTAGCTCGGCCGAGCGCGGTTGCCGGGCCACCAATGCCCGTTCCTGCTCCTCGATCAGCTCGTCGAGGCGGGCGGCGTCGACGGCCGTACGTTGAATCACCGTTCAATCCCCGAGGCGGCTTCGGCCGAGGCGGTCACCAGGGGCGGGACGGGGCCGGCCAGGCGACCCTCGAGGTAGCCCCGGGCCACCAGGGCCACGAATTGCCACACGTTGCCCTCGGCCTCGG
>DASQWG010000084.1:0-6869 GCA_035640375.1 Actinomycetota bacterium | reverse complement strand
AAGCTCCGCGGCCTGACCAGGGCCCCGTGGGACTTCCCCGAGGACTTCCCCGAATGGCCCGAGTGGATCTCCCCGAACCCGCCGGCGATCGCGTCCTGAGGAGCGCCGGTCAGGCCTGGCCGGCCGGAGAGGTCCGGATCTCCTCGATCGCGGACGCGTAGCGGACGCCGTATCCCTCGCGGAGGTCCGCGGCCCCGACGCCGGCGTCGGCCAGCGCCGAAGCCCACCGGGTCAGGGTCCACTCGGCGGGATCGAGGACCAGCCCCACCGTCCCCTCTACGGCCTCCACATACGCCGCGGGGTCGCCGACGGAGGGCGGGGGCGCCACGTACACGGGAGTCCGGCAGCCGATCCGCTCCAGGTCGCGGCGATGCTCCTCGGAGTGGACGATCACGCCGCGGGCTCGTCGCACGGCCTGGGCCGACCAGGGCACGTCGGGATCGAGTTCGGGCAACCGCTCCGCCAGGCGCTCGGCCTCCCGCCGTCCCGCGAACCCGATGGGGTCACGTGCCCGGGCCAGCACCTGGATCACCCGTTCCAGGGAGCGGTCGACCAGCACCACCAGGCCGGGGTGGTCCATGGCCACCTGGTAGATCTCGCGCTCCTCCGGCGCGTTGGCCATGAAGTACACGGGGAGGTCGACGGTGGCCAGCATCGCCTCGACGCTCTCGGGAACGGGCCACATCCCCCGGACGTGGTGCCGACCGCGGAACGCCCGCTTCAGCAGCCGGACCAGGGCCTTGGCGCTGCGAGCGAGCGGGGACCGCGACGGCGGCAGCGGCCCGAACACCACGATCCTGGCCATCAGCCCAGCAGCCGGGCCACGACCTCGGGCCAGTCCGGCACGGCCTGCTCGACCGAGGCCCGGCCCTCAGTGCCGAGGGCGCCGGCCGCGGAAGGGTCGGCGGCCAGCCGGTCGAACGCGGTGGCGATCGACCTCGGCTTCGGCTCGACCACGAAGCCGGTGGCCCCGTCCCGGACGAACTCGAGCGGGCCGCCGCTGTCGGTGGTGACGACCACGGGGCGGCGGGCCGCCATGGCCTCCTGGGTCACGTAGCCGAAGTCCTCGTCGTAGGGCCCGTAGTACACGGCCAGCGCGCCACGGTACAGGTCGAGCAGGCGGCCCTCGCTCACGTGGCCGGCCAGCTCGACCCGGCCGTCGAGCCCGGCCCGGGCCACCTGCTGGCGCAGGTCGCCCTCCATCGGCCCCGTGCCGACCAGCACGAGCCGGACGTCGCCGCGGACGTGGCGCATGGCCTCGACCGCCAGCGACTGCCGCTTGATCGGATCGAGCCGGCTCGGGAACAGCACGTAGTCCCCGGGCGGCCCGGCGTCCATCCTCAGGAGCGCCTCGCACAGCGAAGATCGGTGGTACAGGACCTCGGCGGGCATCCCCAGGCTGCGCCAGAGGCGGTCCCGGACGTTCGCCGAGTTCGTGAAGATCCGTTTTGCCTCACCCAGGGCGATCCGGTCGGCGCGGTGGATCAGGTCGCGGACGGCGTCGCCCTCGTCGTGGTGTGAGATGTCTCCGAAGTCCGGGTGGTCCCACAGCTCGTACGCGGTGCGGTGCTGGTGGATCAGCCAGACGACCTTGTGCTCGTGGGGAACCAGGTAGGAGGGGAAGCGGAGCGCGATGACCATGTCCACGGTCTGGCCGTGTGCTTCGCTGAGGTCGAGGCTGCGCCACATCGCCATCTGGTGGACGAGCTCTGCCGGCGGATACCACTTGAACGGGATGGACAGGACATCGGCCTCGTGGCCGGCCTCCCGGAGAGCCTTGGCCAGGCTCTCGGTGTGCATCTCCGCGCCGCCCCGGGCGAAGGGCGTCTGCGGATGGCAGACGGCGATCCTCACGAGCGGCGGCGCCGGCCCCGTGGAGCGGTCTCGGCCGGCTCGGTGAGCCTGGCCAGCTCTTCGCGGAGCCGGTTCGTCTCGGCCTCGAGCTGGAGGACGCAGTCGGCCAGCGTCACCTGGACTGCGGCCAGCTCGGCGGCCAGCCGGTCGTACCGGCGAGTGATCGGTCGCAGGAGCCGGTGAAGCACGATCTTGAACCGCCGCCGGGTCCCGCTTCCCGACGCCAGGCTGGGGTCACCCCAGGGCGCGGCCTGGGCGGCGTCGCGGCGGAGACGCTGCAGGAGCCGGTCGGCGGCAACCCGGGCCTGCTGGGCCTTGGTGGCGGCGCCGCCATCCTCGCCGCCGAGCCAGTACATCTCTCGCTCGAGGGCTTCGCGCGCGCGTTCGGTCTCCGACACGTCTCCCAAAGGATAGACGCTCGGTCAGTCCCAGACGCGCTCCAGGTGCCATCGGCCGCCGCCCAGGCGGTCGTGGTACAGATCGAACACGGCGCCACCCCGGGCCTCGACCCGCCAGTACTCTCGGTCGCGGCCCTCGGCCCACCACCGGCCCTCGATCCGCCACCGCCCGATCACGTCGGCCACGAGCCACCGCCGGCCCCGCCAGGAGAAGGCCGCCGGCATCCCGGCGTCCCGCTCGACCTCGACCTCCTGGTCGTAGCGCTTGGACAACGCTCCCCCTGCGGCTGTTGCTCGAACGTATGTTCGATACCCTACCGCCGGGCCGGAGCGCCTGTCAAGGCCGGTATGATGCCCCGGCCGGCCGTGTCCAGGAGGAGCATGCGAGAGGGGACCCCCCGGGACGAACTCCAGGCCGTCCGCGAGGCCTACCGGACCATGATCCGCGGATCCGCCGTGGGCCGGTCCCGCATGGCCGATCGGGTGGCCGAGGCCGAGCGCCGCCACCGCGAGTACCGGTCCTGGGCCCAGCGCCGCATCGAGGACCTCGAACGGGAGAACGACGTGCTCCGTCGCGAGGTCGTGGGCAAGGACGCCGAGCTGCAGAGCGTCCTCAACACGAAGACGTTCCGCTACACCAGGGGGCTCCGGAACGCCTACGGGTGGGTCCGGTCGAAGCTCCGACGGTGAGAACCCTCGCGCTCCCCCGGGCCGACCGGCCCCTGGTCTCCGTGGTCATGGTCACCTTCGGTGGCTGGGCCCTGACCCGACGGGCCCTGGAGGCCCTCGCGAAGCATACCGAGCTGCCGTTCGAGGTCGTCATCGTCGACAACCCCACTCCTGAGGACGTGGCCACACGCCTGGGCGAGGAGGTCACCGGCGCCGAGGTCCTCGAGAACGATCGCAACGAGGGGTTCGGTCCTGCCGCCAACCGGGGAGCCGAGCAGAGCCGTGGCGAGCTCGTCCTCTTCCTGAACACCGATACGCTCGTCGGCCCCGGGTGGCTTGAGCCGCTGGTGGAGACGTTGGGGTCCGACCCCGGGGTGGGCGCGGTCGTGCCGATGTTCCTGAACGAGGACGGCACCGTCCAGGAGGCCGGCGGGCTCCTGTTCGAGGACGCCTCGACATTGATGTACGGGTACGGCGAGTCGCCCACCGACCCCGAATACCGGTTCCGTCGAGCCGTCGACTACGGGTCGGCGGCGTGCCTGCTGCTCCGGCGGGCCGACTTCCTGGAAGCCGGCGCGTTCGATCCTGCGTTCGTCCCGGCCTACTGCGAGGACGTCGACCTCCAGCTCCGGCTCCGAGAGCGGGGGCGTCGCACTGTGTACGAGCCTCGGTCGTCCGTGGTGCACGTCCGGTTCGGTTCCAGCGGCCTCGACGAGCGGGCCGCGGCGGGGCTCGTGGAGAAGCACGCCGCGATCCTCCGGGAGCGGTGGGGGCACGTCCTGGCGGAGCGGCCTCCTCGGCCCGAGCCCGGCGTGCCCGAGCAGGCCCACCGCGTGCTCGCGGCTCGCGACGCCGACGCGGTCGTCCGGGTGCTGGTCGTCGCCCCCTCTTCACCGGACCAGCTCCTTCAGACGCTGGTCGACCGCCAGCCGTCCGGGCGGATCACGATGCTGGCCACCGACTCCCCGTCGGACTTCGACAGGCTGGGCTCGATGGGAGTGGAGTGTCAGGGTCCACTCGACGACGCGGATCCCTGGCTTCGCTCCCGGCGGTTCCATTACACGGTCGTGCTGGCCGTTGCCGACGATCCCGACGAGACCATCCGGGCCGCGCTGGAAGAGCACCAGCCTCAGGCACCGATCCTCCGCTGCGGCGACGCCGACGAGGCCGACGCGGCGCTGACCCGAGCGGGCGTCCCGCCGGAGCGGCTCGCGGGAGCACAGGAAGGCATCGACTAGACTCTTCCGCCGTGCTGGCTCGGACCCCCGCCCGAACGTGATCGTCCGGCGACTCGTGCTCCCCTGCCTCCTGGCCGCCGTGGCGTGCACGTCGAACACCTCGCCGAACGGCGCCTCCTCAGACGGAGCCTCGTCGCCACCAGCCTCGCCCGCGGCGTCCCCGGGTGCCGTGGCCACCGGCCGGTTCGCCGACCTGGCGTGCGGCCTCCCGCCCGCCCAGCTCGAGCGGATCCGCAACGGCTACATCACCGGGAAATCCGGCGAGATCCAGTTCGTGCTCCGCCCGCCCCATTACTTCGGGCTGTGGTCGCATTCCGGTCCGTGGAACTACCTGCAGCGGGTGCCCTTCTTCTTCTACGGGCCCGGCCACGTCCCGGCCGCGGGCTCGATCGACCGGCCGGTGACGATGCCGGACCTCGCTCCGACCCTGGCCCGCTACCTCGGGTTCGACTTCGAGGCGCCGGACGGCCGCGCCCTCGACGAGGCCGTGGAGCCGGCCCCGCAGCCGCCGAAGCTCATCGTGCTGGTGGTGTGGGACGGGGGCGGCCGCAACGTGCTCGACCAGTACCCCGAGGCGTGGCAGTCGCTGGCCCGGCTGATCCCCGAGGGGGCCTGGTTCGAGCGGGCCACCGTGGGATCGTCTCCCTCGGTGACCCCAGCCATCCACGCCAGCATGGGCACGGGGGCGTATCCGAAGACCCACGGCGTGCTCGACCTTCGGATCCGGGACGGCGACCGGCTGGTGGGACCGATCCTCTCCGGCCCGGGGTACATGCAGACGCCGACGCTGGCCGACGAGTTCGATCGGGCGCTCGACAACGAGCCTGCGGTCGGGTTCATCGCCTCGGAGCCCGCCCTGGGGATGATGAGCCGGGGCTCGTTCCCCGAGGGCGCCGACGCCGACCTCGCCCTGGGACAGCGCACGGGAATCTGGGGACTGACGCCGGAGAACCTCGAGTTCTTCCGGTTCGAGGAGTGGGTGAACGACATTGGCGGGCTCGAGGAGCAGGTCCGCGGGCTCGATCTCCAGGACGGCGCCCTCGACGGGATGTGGCTGGAGCATCCCCTGGCGACCCCGGACGACATCCTCCACACCCCGGCCTACGCCCGCTACCAGACCGGGGTGATCCGCGAGGTGATCCGCCGTGAGGGGTTCGGCCAGGATGACGTCCCCGACCTCCTCTTCACCAACTACAAGCAGATCGACAAGATGGGCCACCGATGGAGCTTCCCCAGCGAGCAGATGGAGGCCGTGGTGCGCTCGAGTGCCGAGGAGTTCGTCGCGCTGACCAAGCTGCTCGACGAGGAGGTCGGCCGGGGCCAGTGGGTCATGGCGCTCACGGCCGACCACGGGTCCACCCCGAACCTGCCGGGCGCCTTCATGATCAACCAGACGACGCTGCAGAGCGATATCAATGCGACGTTCGACACCGACGGCGACGACGTCAACGTGCTCCAGAGCTTTCGGGTGACCCAGCTGTGGATCAACATGGCAGAGCTCGAGGAGCAGGGGCACACGCTCGAGGACATCGCCGGGTTCCTGATGGCCTACACGGCGTCGGACAACGCCGCCGATCCCTCGGCCGTCCCGGGGCCGCTGCGGGACGAACGGCTGTTCCGGGCGGCGTTCCCGGGAGCCATCCTCGACGCGCTGCCGTGCCAGCCCGAGGCGGCCTGACCGAGGAGGGGAACGGATGGGAGTGACCGATCTGCAGGCCCCCGAGGCGCCGGCCCGGCCGGGCACCCCCGCGTCGCGGCTCCAGGCCCTGGCCGGACGGCCGTGGGTGGGCCTCGTGGTGCTGGCCGTGGTCGCGGTGGCGATGGGATGGCAGTTCATCACCGACGCGTCCCGGGCGGTGCCGGCGTTCGACACCGCGTACTACCAGTGGCGCGTCGAGTACCTGATGAACGCCGAACCCGGGGCGATGATCGAGCTCCGGGGGGCCGTCGGATCGCTCGCGGGCGGCTATCGGATCGCCGAGCCGGTCCTGGCGGCCACCATGCGCACGGTCGGCGGAGTGGACGCCGCGGTGCCCACCGTGGTTCTGTCGATCTTCTTCCGGATCCTGGCCGGGGCGGCCATGGCCGCCTTCGCCTGGAGGCATCGGCGGAACTGGCTGCTGTTCTACCTCACGCTGGTGGCCGTGCCGGCGCTGTTCCTGCTCCAGCGCTTCTTCGGCTACATGGACAACTTCATGTCGCTGGCGCTCCTGGGGGGCGTGCTCCTGCTGATGGACCGGCTGCAGGACTCGTGGGGAGCTCGGATCGCGGCCACGTTGTTCATGTTCCTGGCCGGGCTCAGCCACCCGACCACCTTGGCGATCTTCCTGCTCTCGATGGGGGCAGTGGCCGGGTACCGGTTCCTCCGGGAGCGCTCGCTCCTGCCCGCGCTCCGGTCCGAGGGGATGATCATCGTCACCGGGACCGTGGCGGTCATCATGACCGCCGCGTTCTGGCTCGGCGGCCTGTGGGGACCGCAGTCATCGTTCGGCGACGCCGCGGTGCCGCCCCCGGCCGACGTGGAGTACTTCGTGAACCGGAGCCTCAGCGTCCTGAAGAGCCTTGAGCCCTTCTACCCGTTGCTGATCCTGATCCCGCTGATGGTGCTCGCGCTGGTGCATCTCGTGGTGCGCGTGATCCGGCGGAAGGAATACTTCGCCGAGCTCACCGTGGGCTGGACGCTCCCGCTCCTGGGGATGCTCGGCTTCGT
>DASQWG010000083.1:0-2172 GCA_035640375.1 Actinomycetota bacterium | reverse complement strand
CCACCCCCGCGGCGTGGACCGAGTCCTCCCGGCGCAGGTATTCGAGCTCGCGGGCGGTGTCGACGATCTCTCTGGCCTCCGGCTCCCGCTCGTACGCCTCGGCCAGTTCGCGGGAGAGGTCCAGGGCCTTATCGATCGGGTACTCCCGGCCGAGCAGGGCCGGCGGGTACATCTTGCACAGCCGGTCCCCCACGCTGGCCGGGAACCCCAGCACCCGGGCAGCGTCGCGGATCCCCTGCTTCCCCTTGATCGTCTGGAACGTGATGATCTGCGCCACGTGGTCGTGCCCGTACCGCTCGGCAACGTAGCGGATGATCTCGTCGCGCCGACGCTCGTCGAAGTCCATGTCGATGTCCGGCATGAGCTTCCGCTCAGGGTTCAGGAACCGTTCGAAGATCAGGCCGTACCGCAGGGGGTCGAGATCGGTGATCCGCAGGCAGTACGAGACCACCGATCCCGCGGCCGACCCCCGTCCGGGACCCACCCGGATCCCGTGCTCGCGGGCGAAGCGGATCAGGTCCCACACGATCAGGAAGTACCCGGCGAAGCCCATCGACGAGATCACCGCGAGCTCGTGCTCGAGGCGGTCCCGCACATCGGGACCGACCTCGCCGTACCGCTCGCGCGCGCCGGCCTCGGCCAGGTCGCGGAGGAACGTCTCGTGGTCCCCGCCCCCCGGCGGGTCGAACCGGGGCACGTGGAGCGGCTCGGCCCGCTCGACCAGGGGCCGCTCCAGCATCGGGATCGGTTCGATCGACGCGGCGATGTCCAGGGTCGCATCGCAGGCCTCGGGGAGCTCGCGGAACAGCTCGCGCATCTCCTCGGCCGACTTCACGTAGAACTCCTCGGTGTCGAACCGCAGCCGGTCGGTGTCGGCCAGCACCTTCCCGGGCTGCTGGATGCACAGCAGCACGTCGTGGGCCCGGGCGTGGGCCTTCTCCGTGTAGTGGGTGTCGTTGGTGGCCACCAGCGGGAGACCGAGGTCCCGGGCGAGGTCGATCAGTATCGGCGTCACCTGCCGCTGCTCGGGCAGGCCGTGGTCCTGAACCTCGACGTAGAACCCGTCCGGGCCGAAGATGTCCCGGTAGCCCGCGGCCACCTCGGCCGCCTTGACCCGTTGCCCGGCCATCAGGAGGCGGCACACCTCGCCGGCCAGGCACCCGGTGAACCCGATCAGGCCCTCGGCCCGCTCGGCCAGGAGGTCCTTGTCGATCCGGGGCCGATGGTAGAAGCCTTCCAGGTGTGAATCGGTCACCAGCCGCAACAGGTTCCGGTACCCGGTCTCGTTCCTGGCCAGGATCGTCAGATGACGGTACCGCTCCTCGTTCTCCCCGGGGGATCGATCGAACCGAGACCCCGGCGCCACGTACGCCTCGACTCCGAGGATCGGGGTCACGCCTCGTTCACGAGCCGCTCGGTAGAAGTCGAGCGCGCCGAACATGACGCCGTGGTCGGTCATCCCCACGGCCGGCATCCCCAGATCCGCGACCTTGTCGATCAGCGTCACGGCCGAGGAGTCCGCCGGCGCACTGATCCGAGAGGCCCCGTCGAGCAGGGAGAACTCGGTGTGCGTGTGCAGGTGGACGAAGCTGTTCCGGGCCTCACCCATGCCGCCGAACGTACCTCTCCCCTCCGACGCCCCCGGCTGTGGATATCCCTGTGGATAAGTACACGGCTGTAATTCCCAGCCGTTCGGACTCTATCCGGTTCGGCGAGCCGAGTCCAGCGCCCGGGTCAGGTCCTCGGGTAGCGGCTCCTCGACATCGATCCGTTCGCCGGTCACGGGGTGATCAAACGCCAGCCGCCAGGCGTGGAGGAACGGGCGGGACAGGCCCAGCCGGCGAGCGTCGTCACCACCGCCGCCGTACGCCCGGTCCCCCAGGATCGGGTGGCCGACCGATCGCAGGTGCACCCGGATCTGGTGGGTCCGCCCGGTCCGAGGCCGGGCCACCAGGAGGGTGGCGGCGGGGAGGCGCTCCCGGACCTCCAGGTCGGTCACGGCTTCCACCCCGGTCCCTCGCCGAACCGCCACCCGGGCCCGGTGCCGGCCCAGCGGCGCCTCGATCGTGAACGCGTCGTGGTCGACCTCGCCGCGGACCAGCGCCAGGTACTGGCGCTCGATCTCCCGGGCGGCCAGCATCGCGGTGAGCCGCCGATGGGCCTCGTCATTCT
>DASQWG010000082.1:0-2250 GCA_035640375.1 Actinomycetota bacterium | reverse complement strand
TCGCTCGCGACCGGGCCAGCCAGTGGAGGGCCGCGAACGCCCCTCTCGGCCTCCACCACTCGCCGGCCAGCCGGTCGTACTGATCCGGATCGTTGCGCGCCCCCGAACGCCGCATGCTTCGGACCACCCTCCCACGTTTCGCCGCCGAGGCGTGCGCCGGCCTTGACACTCGAGGCGGTCACGATGGACAATGTTCAACCAGATGGTTGAGGGATTGAACGGCGCCAAGCTCGACGAGACCTACGCCGCCCTGGCGCACCCGATCCGGCGGGAGATCCTGGCCCGCCTCCGCGAGGGGCCCGGCACCGTCACCGGCCTGGCCGACCCGTTCGACATCTCGCTGTGGGCGGTGTCGAAGCACATCTCGGTGCTGGAGGACGCCTCGCTGGTGCGGCGGCGGATCGAGGGGCGGGTCCACCGGCTCACCCTCGAACCCGGCCCGCTGGGGGCGGCATCTGCGTGGCTGCAGACCTACCGCCAGTTCTGGGAGGGGAGGCTGGACGATCTGGAGACCGTGCTGCGGGGGAGCCGTGAACGCCGGCCCCGGTGAACCCGGGGGGACCACCCCCGTCAAGCTCCGCCGGCTCCTTCCGGCGACCGCCGAAGAGGTCTTCGCCGCGTGGACCGACCCGTCCCTGATGGGCCGGTGGCTGTCCGCGGGCGGGCACGCCGAGGCCGAGGTCGACCTGCGGGTCGGCGGCCGGTTCCGGGTCACAATGGTCGGCCAGGGCCAGCGGATTGAGCACGCCGGCGAGTACCTCGAGGTGGACCCGCCCCGGCGACTCGCGTTCACCTGGGCCTCGCCGTTCACCGGCCCCGGGCCCTCCGTGGTGACCGTCGAGCTTCGGCCGCTCGAGGACGGGACCGAGCTCCTGCTGACCCACGAGCAGCTCCCCGAGGATCAGGTCGAAGCCCACGTCGGCGGGTGGGGCCGGATGCTCGACCGGCTGGCCGACGAGGTGCTGAGGTGACGCTCGACGTCACCGCGACCGAGACGATCGGGGCGGACCCGGGCCGCGTCTTCGACTACGCCACCGACCCCGGGCACGACCCGGTGTGGATCGGCGGGATCTCCCAGGCGGAACTCCTGGGCGAGCCGCCGGTGGGGAAGGGCTCCTCGGTCCGCCGCGTGGCCTCGTTCATGGGCCGTCGCATCGAGTACGTCCTCGAGGTCGCGGAGCTCGAGCCCGGTGCCCGGCTGGCGATGCGCTCGGTCCGGAGCCCGTTCCCGATGGCCGTGACCTACACGTTCGAGCCGGCGAGCGACGGCACCCGGATGTCGATCCGGGTCGAGGGTGAGCCCGGCGGCTTGTACCGGCTCGCCGGGCCCTTCCTCCCGGGGATGGTCCGCCGTTCGGTCGTCGGCGACTCCGCCGCCTCAAGGCGATCCTCGAGTCGTGACCTACGCGGCGGTCGCCACCTTCCAGAGGCAGCCGTCGGGGTCGCTGAAGTAGCCGAAGTAGCCGCCCCATTGAGACGCTTCGGCCGCCTTCACGACCCCACCGCCGGCCGCACTGGCCTTGCCCATGATCTCGTCCACGGCGTCGCTCGTGGCCACGATGTAGTGGAACGAGACGCCCTGGAAGCCCGAGCCCTCCGGCGAGACGCCGGCGTCCTGGGCCGCAGCCTGGCGCGGATACAGCGCCAGCGACGACGAGCCGTCACCGAGATCGAACGACACGAAGGTGGGATGATCCTGGTCGATGGCGCACCCGAGCTCCTCGTAGAACCGCCTAGAGCGGGCCACGTCCTCGACGCCGAGCATGATCGCGGTCACCTGTAGGTCCATGGTTCGCCTCCTTCTCTCCCGTCCTGCCACCGGCATGACGGATCTCCGCGACGAGGTGTGACTGCCTTTCGGCTCCAGGGTCAAACGGGAGGTGCTCGACCCACCGCCGCGCGCGAGAGTGTCAGCGCATCCTCCTCTCGTTCGCCAGGCCGTGCTCGCCGACCAGCCGCACGAAGTGGGCGGGGATCCCCGGCGGCTCCGCGACCAGCCGGTCGCCATCCTTCCGGAAGGTGGTGACGACCTCGTCCCCACCGAAGCCCAGCGGGTGGGTGATCCGCCCCCCGTCCGCGAGCTGCTCGACGAGCGGGTCCGGCACCTGGGGCGCCGCCGCCGACACCAGGATCCCCTGGAAGGGCGCTTCCTCGGGCAGGCCCAGCGTTCCGTCGCCGACGACCACCGTGGCGTTTCCGATCCCCGCCCTGCGGAGGTTCCGCTCCGCGCGCTCGGCCAGGTCGGCGAAC
>DASQWG010000081.1:0-3958 GCA_035640375.1 Actinomycetota bacterium | reverse complement strand
CCCCGCCGATCAGCCCGGCCGACACCGCTCGCCGGACCCCCGATGCGGGGGCTGCCTGGCTCACGCTCGCTTCTCCTCGGCTGAACCGAGAATGCCGCCGGGACGGAAGATCAGGACCAGGACCAGCACCCCGAAGGCCATCACCGGCTGGAGCTGGTGGGTGGACGGCACCCCCGCCCCCGAGAGGAACAGCGTCGGCCCGACGGCTTCGAGGACGCCCAGGATCAGCCCCCCGATCGCCGCGCCGACCACGTTCCCGATCCCGCCCAGGACGGCCGCGGTGAACGCCTTGATCCCCGGGAAGAATCCCATGAGGAAGTCGACCTGAGGGAAGAGGAACACGTAGAGGATGCCGGCGGCGCCGGCGAGCATCCCACCGATGGCGAACGTCGTCACGATGACCCTGTCGACGTTGATCCCCATCAGCGAGGCGATCTCCCGGTCCTCCCCGACGGCCCGCATCGAGCGGCCGGTCTTGGTCCGCTGGATGAAGAAGTAGAGCCCGATCACCAGGGCGACCGCGGACAGGATCACCACCAGCTCGCTCCGCTCGATCGAGAGCCCGAGCAACTCCATGCGGCCGCTGACGGCGTCGATCTGCGGGTACCCCCGGACCCGGGCACCGTACAGGCCGCGGAACGTGTACTGCAGGAACAGGGACGCCCCGATGGCGGTGATCAGAGGGACCAGTCGCGGGGCCCCCCTAAGCGGTCGGTAGGCGATCCGTTCGAGGAGGACGGCGATCGACGTGGACACGGCCATCGACACGAGCAGCAGGATGACGATGCCGATGATGGGGTTCTCGTTCAGGAACCCGGCGTCGGCCATGGCCCTGGCCACGAAGAACGAGGTGAAGGTGCCTGCCATGAACACCTCGCCGTGGGCGAAGTTGATCATGAACAGGATCCCGTACACGAGCGTGTACCCCATGGCGATCAGCGCATAGACGCTGCCCCGGGCGACGCCGTTGACGACGAAGCTGCGCCACGCATCCCCGGGGAGCCGACCCTCGCTCAGCGTGGCCCACGACCCGGCAGCGACCCCGATGACGATGGCGATACTCAGGATGACGAGGATCGTTCGCCGAACCGGGATCCGCTCCGGGAGACCGAGCCGGCCTAGGGTCGTCTTCGCGGTGGCGCGACCTTCATCCCGATCCATGAACCCCCCTCGGCGAGAGCGAGCGGGCCGGGCAGTGCCGGCCCGCTGCTCTCATCCAGCTTCGACCCCGCGTGCGGTCCTAGCCTCCGATGATCTCCTCCAGGTTCAGCTCCTCGGTGAAGACGGGGTCTTCCGTGAAGTCTCCACCCTCCACGGTGAACACGGCCATGGTGGCTTCCGGCGTGCAGTCACCCAGTTCGTTGCAGGTGTGCGCGCCGACGATGCCCTCGAAGCCCTCCGTGGCGAGCAGCGCGTCCTTCAGCGCGGTCCGCGGGATCTGGAGGCCCCCGTCATCGGTCTCGATGGCCACCTCTTCGATCGCCGCCACCAGCATCATCATGGCGTCGAACGCGTGAGCGTGGAACACCGCCTGGGGCTCCTCCCCGAACTGCTCCTCGTACGCTGGGAGGAACTCGTTCTCGTAGAACTCCGGATTGGCGAACGCCGTCAGGTCCGGACCTGAGATGAACACGCCCTCGGCGTTCTCCGGGCCGGCCGCCTCGATCCAGTCAGGCGTGAACATGCCGTCGGAGCCTGCCAGGAGGGTGTCCTCCAGGCCCGACGTCTCCCGCGCCTGCTGGGTGATCAGGCCACCCTCGGCCACGAAGATCGGGTAGTACAGCGCGTCCGGCGGATCGGCGGCGATGTCGGTGAGGAGCGGACCGAAGTCGGTGTCGCCGACCTGGACCGCCTCCTGCGCCACGACCTCACCCCCGCCTGCGCTGAACTCGTCCGCGGCCGCCTGCTGGAGTCCGTCCGCGTACGGGCTCCCGTCGTGGATCGTGGCCAGCGTCTGGGCCCCCTCCTCCAGGAGGAAGTGGGCCACGGCGGCGCCCTGCAGAAGGTCGTTGTGCGCCGTCCGCAGGTAGAACGGCTGGTGCGTCGCCTCCGCCGTCAGGTCAGGACCCGTGTTCGACGGCGAGATCAGGGGGATGCCCTGGTCCGAAAGGATCGTGTCGGCCACGCCGAGCGCCGCGCTGGAGCAGCTCGTGCCGATCACGGCAACGATGTTCTCCTCCGCGGCCAGGGCGTTGGCACCCGCCTGACCTCCCTCAGCGGAACAACCGTCATCCTGATGGTTGAACTCGATCGGGTGACCCAGGATCTCGCCCGCCGTCTCACCGGGCCACGGGTCGGTGCCGATGAACTCGGTGGCCAGGACGGCCCCGTTCTGGCTGTCCTGCCCCAAGCTGGCGTCCGAACCGGTGATCACCAGTAGGGTCCCGATCTCGATCGGCGCGCCCGACGCAACCTCCACGCAGCCGAACTCGTCCTGCGCGCACGGGTCATCGCCCCCATCCGGCTGCGCGCCCCCGTCGCCTTCCTCGGCGCACGCTGCCGCCACGAGCGCGACCACGCTCAGGATGGCAAGCAATCGCAACCACTTCGTCATGCCCCCTCCTTTGATGGTTGCTCGACTAGTACCAGAGGGTGTCCCGTCCTGATCGCCCCTCCTTTCGACTCGAGCTCTCCACCCTCGATCCGAGGCCCGTCAGGGATGCCTGGGCCCAGATCCGAGCATCACATACCACAAGTGGGGTTGGGAGTGCCAGGCGACACCCGGGCGGCCCTCCCCCGGATGGCCGGCCGGTTTCAGGCCCGGACCAGACCCCGAGCGAGAAGGGCGTCCCGGAGGGGGGTTCGAGGGACCAGCAGGGCCCCGTCCTCCCGCCCTCGGGCCACCTCGGCCACCGCATCGAGCACGGCGGCGGCCATCGCGCCCGGGCCTCCGGCGCCGGGGAACGCCAGGTGGTACCGGGCACGCAGCCCCGCGGGGACCGATCCGAGCTCGGGCGGCGACACCAGCGTGATCCCCGAGTCGCTGACGATCTGGGCCGCCGGAGCGAGGGCGGTGACGCACGCCCCTCCCACGATCGCCACCACTGGGGGGCCATCAGGCGGGTCGGTGGCCAGCTCCCTGGCCGCCACGGCCCCGCCCGCGGGGGTGCACCGGGTGGGCCAGGACACCACCCGCACCGGCCGGCCGAGGAGCTGCGCCCCTCGTTCGTTCACGGCATCCTGGACCGCCCGAGGGCCGGACCCGTCGATCGTCCGGAACATCGCTCCGATCTGGACCGGTTCCCCGGACTGGAACGTGGCGCATCCGTAGGCCGCATCGGGGCAATCCTCGTCGGCCGAGACCTGGACAATCGTGACCACGGTGCTAGCGACCACCCCGAGCGCCACGGCCACCGCGAGGGACACGAGAGCACGCCGGGAGAATCCGGTGACGGGATCCACGAGCGTGCCGGGGGCGGGATTCGAACCCGCACTGAACGCATTTTGAGTGCGCTGCCTCTTCCGGTTGGGCTACCCCGGCCTCGAAGCCAGTGTACCGGCAGGACCGGTGCTCACGTCCGAGCGACGCCGTTCGCGCCGAGGAGCGAGCGCAGTTCTGCTAGCAGCCCGGCCGTGGCCTCGACGCGATAGCCGTCGGAGAGGCGGAGAGTCGTGTTCCGGTCCTCCGACTCCAGCCGGAGGACTACCGCGGTCTCGCCGGGGTGGGCGGCCAGCGTCTGCTTCAGCCGGGTCACCAGCCCGTTCGTGCACTCGGCCGTCGGAACCGACAGCAGGAGGGGATCGGAGCCGTTGGCCTTCGGGTCGGCTGTGGCGGCCGGAGCCGGCCCGGTGGCCTCGAGCTCCCTCACCTCCGACGCCACGACCTGGAGCTCGCGTCCGCGCAGGTCGATCCGACCCCGGACCAGCACGATACGGTCGGGCGCGATCAGTTCGGACGCCTGTTCGTACACGGACGGGAACCCGACCACCTGGACCCCGCCGGCCAGGTCCTCCAGCC
>DASQWG010000080.1:0-2458 GCA_035640375.1 Actinomycetota bacterium | reverse complement strand
AGGCCCCGAAGTAGCGGGGGCTCCGGGCGGGTAGCTCGCCCCGAGCGAGACAACATGGAGCACCGATGAACGAGCGGACCCCCCGGACCGAAGGACATGTGACCCTGGGGGGCCGGCGAGTCCTGCTCGGGGTCACCGGGGGCATCGCCGCGTACAAGGCGGCCTACCTGGCCCGGCTCCTTCGAGAGCGTGGGGCCGAGGTCCAGGTGGTCATGACCCCCGCAGCCACTCGTTTTGTTGGAGCCGACACCTTCGCCGCGTTGACCGGCCGGCCGGTTTTCTCGGATGTGTTCGAGCACCCCGAGGCCGTCCTGCACGTGCGGCTGGCACGGGAGGCCGATGCCGCCGTCGTCGCCCCGGCCACGGCCAACGTCCTGGCCAAATTGGCCTTGGGCATCGCCGACGACCTGTTGACCTCCACGCTGCTCGAGTTCCCGGGGCCCCTGGTGGTGGCCCCCGCCATGCACTCGGGGATGCACGCCCACCCGGCCACCCAGGACAACTTGCGAAAGCTGCGCGAGCGCCTGGTGGCCGTGGTCGGGCCGGTCGAGGGGCCCCTGGCCGCGGGCGACGAGGGGATGGGCCGCATGGCCGAGCCGGAGGAGGTGGTCTCCGCCCTCGAGGAAGCCCTCGGTTCCCAGGGGACCGACGCCGGATCAGCGGAGCTCGCGGGGCGGCACATCGTGGTTACCGCCGGTCCCACCCTCGAGCCCATCGACGCCGTTCGCTACCTCGGCAACCGCTCCAGCGGGAAGATGGGGTTCGCCATCGCGGAGGAAGCCAGGCGGCGCGGCGCGACGGTGACGCTCGTGTCCGGCCCCACCCACCTGGCCGATCCGCCCGGCGTCCGGGTGAACCGGGTGGAGACGGCCGAGGAGATGCGAGACGCCGTGCTCCGAACCGTCGACGGCGCCGACGCGGTGGTCATGTCGGCCGCGGTGGCGGACTTCCGGCCGGGGCAGCGCGTGGAGGGGAAGATCAAGAAGGAGGAAGGGGTGCCCGAGATCCGCCTGGAGCCCACCCCCGACATCCTGAAGGAGCTCGGTGCGGGGAAGGGCGACCGGGTGTTGGTGGGGTTCGCCGCGGAGACCGATGATCTGGAGCCCGCGGGGCGGAAGAAGCTGGAGGGCAAGAACCTCGACCTGGTGGTAGTCAATCGAGTCGGGGCTCCAGGCACGGGGTTCGGCTCCGACACCGACGAGGCCATGATCTTGGCGCGGGACGGGCAGGACGAGCCCCTCCGGACGTGGACGAAGCGCGAGCTCGCCGCCGCCGTGCTGGACCGCGTGGCCAAGCTGCTGGTGTAGGGGCGCATGGCGCGACGTTGGAGCGGTCGGCGGCGCCCCCTATAATCCGGCAGGCATGAGCCGCCGCCATCTCTTCACCTCCGAATCGGTCACCGAGGGTCATCCCGACAAGCTCGCCGACCAGATCTCCGACGCAGTCCTGGACGCCATCATGGCCGACGATCCGCATGGGCGGGTCGCCTGCGAGACCCTGGTCACGACCGGCGTGGTCCTGGTGGCCGGGGAGATCACCACCTCCACGTACGTGGAGATCCCCAAGGTGGTCCGGGCGGCCGTCACCTCGATCGGGTACACGGATGCGAAGTTCGGCATCGACGGGGACACCTGCGGAGTGATCACCGCGATCCAGCCGCAATCGGCCGACATCGACCGGGGCGTGAGCAAGGCGTTCGAGTCCAAGCACGGGTCGGCGGACGAGTTCGACCTCATCGGCGCCGGGGACCAGGGGATGATGTTCGGTTACGCCACCCGGGAGACGGAGGAGCTGATGCCCCTTCCCATCGCCATGGCCCACCGGCTGGCCAAGCGGCTCGCCGACGTACGCAAGGGGGGGATCCTTCCGTACCTCCGGCCCGACGGGAAGAGCCAGGTGACGATCGAGTACGACGACGGCCGGCCGGTCCGCGTGCACACCGTGCTGATCTCGGCGCAGCACGCCGCGGACGTCGACGTTGACGGGACGCTGGGCCCGGACGTGAAGGAGCATGTGGTGCTCCCGGTTGTGTCCGAGATGGGGTTCGAGGACCCCGCACGGGTGCTGGTCAATCCGACGGGACGATTCGAGATCGGGGGACCCAAGGCCGACACCGGCCTGACCGGGCGCAAGATCATGGTCGATTCGTACGGGGGAATGGCCCCGCACGGCGGGGGATGCTTCTCGGGGAAGGATCCCACCAAGGTGGACCGCTCCGCCGCGTACATGGCCCGATACGTAGCGAAGAACATCGTCGCCGCCGGGCTGGCGGAGCGGCTGCAGCTCCAAGTGGCCTACGCCATCGGCACCGCCCAGCCGGTATCGTTCGTGCTCGACGACTTCGGAACCTCCGAGGTGGACCCACAGAAGCTGGAATCCGTCGCGCGGGACGCGTTCGACTTCCGGCCCGCCGCCATCATCGGTTCCCTCGATCTGCGCCGGCCGATCTACCGGGAGA
>DASQWG010000079.1:0-10072 GCA_035640375.1 Actinomycetota bacterium | reverse complement strand
GCCCAGTCGTTCCACCTGGTCCGCGACCCCGGGGCCCCCCGGGAGGAAGTGCATGGCGGTGAATCCGACGTCGAGCAGCCCCCGGAGCCGTTCGACCACGGCATCCGGGGATCCGGCCACCACCGCGGCGGTCGACCGGGCGGTTTCGTCCACCCGGATGTCGAGGTTGTAGACGAGCGTGATGTCGTCCGGGTCGCGTCCCGCCTTGCTGGCCGCGGCCAGGACCCGCTGGCGCATCCCGCGGGCCCGCTCCGGGGGAGCCAGCTCCAGCGTGGGGATCCAGCCGTCGGCCAGCCGGCCGGTGACGTCCAGGGCCCGGTTCCCGTAGGTCCCCAGCCAGATCGGGATCCGGTGGTCCGGCACGGGGGAGATCTGCGCCCCTGCGGTCTTGAAGGCGACTCCCTCGTGGCGGATTGGATCTCCCGACCACAGACCCCGGACGATCCGAACGGCTTCCTCCAGGCCATCCACCTTCTCCTTCGGTGTTCGCGCCCCGAGCCCGAACGACTCGAATTCCTCGTCGGACCAGCCTCCCCCCAGACCGAGGATCAACCGGCCACCCGAGAGCCTGTCCAAGGTTTCCGCCATCTTCGCCAGGACCGCCGGGTGCCGGTACGGGACCGCCAGGACCCGGGTCGCCACCCGGAGCCGTGACGTTGCTGCGGCGATCCACGCGAGCAGCGTCCAGGGTTCGTACGACGGATCGCGGCCGTGCAAGTGATCGGAGGCGGAGACGAAGTCGAACCCCAGCTCCTCCGCCCGCCTGGCCAGGCCGACCGGGTCGGCGTTCTCGGTGGCTCCCATCGAGACGTTCAGGCCGAAGAGTGCTTCACGCATCAGGTGCCTCCTCCGTGGCTTCCAAAATAGTTGTAGCTACAACTATTGTGAGGCGAAGGATATCACGTGTAGGCTGATACGGCGATGGCGAGGAGCCTCACCGAGACGGAGCTTCGGGCCTGGCAGGGACTCCTTCACGCCCACGAGCTCGTGGTCCGGATGCTGGACGATGAGCTTCGACGCGAGCACGGGATCTCGTTCGGCGCCTACGACGTCCTGCTTCGGTTGGCTCGGGCTCCGGGGAGGTGCCTTCCGATGAGTGAGCTGGCCCGGCGGGTGATGCTGTCCCCAAGCGGTCTCACCCGAATGGTGGACCGTCTGGTCGAGGAGGGCCTGGTGCGCCGCCGTCCCTTCGATGCCGACGCCCGCGTGACGCTGGCGTGTCTCACAGAACGAGGCAGGGCGAGGGTGAGGGCCGCTGCCGGTACGCACCTCCGAGGGATCCGTCAGCACTTCACGGGGCGCCTCAGCGAAGCGCAGCTCCGACACGTGGCCTCGGCGCTGGAGACCATCGCCGGCCCGCACCAGCCGCACTAGCGGCGCGGGTCACCGCCACGGGGTACATTCCACCCATGGCCAGCAAGGACAAGGGCGTCGGGAAGACGCCGAAGAAGACGGCGCAGAAGAGCCTCAAGGAGAAGCGGGCCGCCAAGCGGCTCAAGAAGTCCGCGAAGTAGCCGGACGCTTGCTACACTCCGGGCCCGCATGGATTGGCGGCTGGAGCTCGTGCAGGTCCCGGTCACGGACGTGGACCGGGCAAGGGCCTTCTACACGGAGAAGGCCGGGTTCACCCTCGACCACGATCACCAGGTCACCGACGACCTCCGGTTCGTCCAGCTGACGCCGCCGGGGTCGGCCTGCTCGATCGCCCTCGGCACAGGGCTTGGAGACAAGCCGCCCGGCTCCGCCCAGCTCCAGCTCGTGGTCGAGGACGTCCACGCGGCCCGCGAGGAGCTCCTGGGCCGAGGTCTCGAGGTCGGAGACGTCCAGGACTTCCCGTGGGGGTCCTTCGTGTTCTTCCAGGACCCTGACGGCAACAGCTGGTCGGTCCAGCAGATCACGTCTCGAGACTGATCGCCGATCAGGGGCCGGTGGCCGGCTCGGGGACCGCAGCGGCTTCTGCTTCCTCGATCCATTCGCGACGTCCCGCCCGGCGCGGCACGTCGCTTCTCGTGCACCTCCTCCCCGATCACGCCGCCTCCTCCTCCGGAGGGATGTTCATGTTCCGGTGGAACACGTTCGTGGGGTCGTACTTCGCCTTGACGGCAGCGAGCCGCTGCCATGCCCCCCCTGGGTACGCAGCCCGCACCCGGTCCGGCGACTCATCCCAGAGGAAGTTCACGTACAACCCGGTGTCGTCCTGGCGGAGCGCCGACTCGAACCCGTTGACCCAGGCCTCACGAACGGGGCGGTCATCGGGGCCCTCGTAGAACGCGGCCAGGTTGGCCATGATTCGGCTGTGCCGGTGGGCGAACGCGGTGGCCTCGACCGGGACGCGGGCCATGGCTCCGCCGAGGACCCGGAGCTGGCACACGCGCACGGCGGCGTCGGACGACTCGAGCGCGCCCATGATCGTCTCGGCCGCCGAACCGTCGATCCGGTCCACGAACATCGTCCGGGCCACCGCGGTGGGGTGGTACTCCTCGGCGCCTTCGGGCTCCTCGAACATCTTCGGGTACGGCATCGGCCCGACGCCGTCCATGATCGGCTCGGCCACGGACCGGAATGGGGCCACCGCGGCCTCGCCCGCGTCGACCGGCCCCGCGAACACCAGCATGACCCAGGCCACCAGCCGGCCCACCTGGTCCTCGGGCACCCCGGGCATCGGCATCGCCGGCATGACGTTGATGATGGCCGAGAGCTCCTCCGGAGCCGCCTCGCTGGCCTCGACCAGCGAACGGACGACATCGGCCGAGGCCGGGAGCACCAGATGGCCACCGACGACCGTACCGACCTCGTGGAGGCGGAACCGGAACCGGGTGGCCACGCCGAAGTTCCCGCCGCCGCCCCGGATCGCCCAGAACAGGTCGGGGTGGTCGTCCCGATCGGTCCGCAGGAGCCGCCCGTCGGCGGTGACCACCTCGGCCGCCAGGAGCGAGTCGATGGTCAGGCCGTGCTTGCGGACCAGGAAGCCGATCCCGCCCCCCAGGGTGATCCCGCCGACTCCCACCGACCCCGTATCGCCGAAGCCGACGGCCAGCCCCTGCGCGCCGGTGGCCTCGGTGAACTCGCCGGCGCTCAGGCCGGTCTCCGCCCAAGCCGTGCGGCCGTCGACGTCGATGTCCAGCGCTCGGAGGTCGCCGAGGTCCAGGACGATGCCCCCCTCGGTGACGCCGTGCCCGACGCCGCTGTGGCCTCCGCTCCGGACCGCCAGCTCCAGCCCGATCTCCCGGGCCACTCCGATCACCGCGGCCACCTCGCTCGCGTCCCGCGGTCGGGCGATGGCCGCCGGTCGCAGATCGACGTCTCCGGGGACCACGGTGCGGGCCCGGTCGTAGTCTTCGTCCTCCGGCCCGATGACCGGGCCGCCGATGGCCTCCCGAAGACGGGGGATGGCCGCGCCGGCGACCCCCCGCACCTCGCCGCGCTCTGTCATGTGTCCCTCCTCGGGTCGTGCCTGCATGTGTTCCGTGGTGGGACGAACCGAACGTCTGGAAGTCATCGGCCGTCCGAGGATCGCGTTCGAGGTCTGCTAGCCTGACGGTTCGACCCAGCCGTGAGTGACATCTCGACCACCGAGCGGACGACCACCGGCCGAACCGCCGAGCTCGAGGCCCTGCTCGAGGGCCATCGCGCCGAGCTGACAGCCTACGCCTACCGCATGCTGGGCTCGGCGTTCGAGGCGGAGGACGCGGTGCAGGAGACCATGATCCGGGCCTGGCGCGGGATCGAAGGCTTCGAAGGCCGGTCCGCGCTTCGATCCTGGCTGTACCGCATCGTCACGAACGTGTGCCTCGACATGCTGAAAGGGACGCAGCGTCGGGCCCGACCGATCGACCTCGGGCCTGCAGGGACTGCGGAGACGGTTCTGGCCCCGCCGCTGCCCGAGACGGCCTGGATCGAGCCGATCCCGGACGGTCGGGTCCTGCCCGAGGACGGAGATCCGGCCGAGGTGGCCGAGTCCCGCGAGTCGATCCGCCTGGCCTTCGTGGCCGCGCTGCAGCACCTGCCACCGAAGCAACGGGCGGTCCTGATCCTTCGGGAGGTGCTGCGCTGGAGGGCCAGCGAGGTGGCCGAGCTGCTCGAGACCTCCGTGGCCTCCGTCAACAGCGCGCTGCAGCGTGCCCGCGCTTCCCTGGGTCAGACCGACGCGGGGGCGCAGCCGGCTCGACCGATGGATCCGGTCCAGCGTGCCCTGCTGGCCCGGTACGTGGACGCGTTCGAGCGCTACGACATGGATGCGCTGACCGCGCTGCTGCGCGAGGACGCCACTTGGTCGATGCCGCCCCACGAGCTGTGGCTCCGCGGCCATCGGGACGTGCGGAACTGGTGCCTGGGGCCGGGGATCGGATGCCGGGGCTCCCGCCTCCTGCCGATCTCGGCCAACGGCTCCCCAGCGTTCGGCCAGTACAAGCCGGGCGAGGCCGACGGCGCGCTGGAGCCCTGGTCGCTTCAGGTCCTGGAGATCTCAGGCGATCGGATCGACGGGATCACCTTCTTCCTGGACACCGCCCGGTGGTTCCCTCTCTTCGGTCTCCCGCCCCGGCTCGAGGTCTGAGCCGGAGCACGGGACGACCTGGGACAGCCCCATGAGTTGGAGGAGCGCTCGGAGCTCGCCGCAGGCATGGCGAAGCAGGATCCGGCATCCGGCCCGCCGCGCCGCCAGCTGGAGCCGGGCCAGCGTCTCGACGATCTCCACGTCCGGCCGCCGGATCGCGGTCACGTCGCACTCCACCAGGGCGGGCGGCCCGTCGACGAGGGCCTGGACCCGCTCCCACAGCCTGGGGACGTGGGCGGGAGCGAGCGGCCCGCCCAGCACGACGGACACGCGACGCGACCCGCTCGGTTCCGCGGGATCCCCCAAGGGCGGCGACCTCCTCGCTCCAGTCGCAGGTCATGACGCCCCCGGGGAACCGAACTCATCGCCGGCACCGATGACTTCGCCCACGGATGGCGGTCCTATCGCGTGGAGAACGGAAGGAGGACCGCCATGCGCAAGCTGTTCGTGAGCGAGTTCCTGACGGTGGACGGCGTCATGCAGGCCCCCGGGGCATCCGACGAGGACATGGAGGGGGGGTTCCAGCATGGAGGGTGGCAGCTGGCTTACTTCGACGATGTCTTCGCCAAGAGCATGGAGGAGACCATGGGCAACACCGGCGCCTTCGTGCTTGGCCGGAAGACGTACGAGATCTTCGCGGCGTACTGGCCGACCGCCAAGGAGGAGGTCGGGGAGTTCGCGGACCTGATGAACGAGATGCCGAAGTACGTGGCGTCCAAGAGCCTCCGGCCGCCTCTCGAGTGGCAGAACTCGACCCTCCTTGAGGGGGATGTGGGCGAGTCGATCACCGCCCTGAAACAGGAGGAGGGGAAGGATCTCCAGGTCATCGGCAGCGGGAACCTGGCGGCCTCCCTGATGCGACTGGGGATGGTGGACGAGTTTCGGCTCATGATCCACCCGCTGGTCCTGGGCTCCGGGAGGCGGCTGTTCCCCGAGGGGCTCCCCCGGATCCCCCTGCGGCTGCTCGACAGCAAGACGACCTCGACCGGTGTGTTGATCGTCACATACGGGATGGAATCCCCCGGCGATAGTGTTGCTAGACGAGTTGGGATGTGACGGGAGGTGACGGGATGGAGTACATGATCCGAACGTCCGGCCTGGTCAAGCGCTACGGCAAGGTCGTGGCGCTGGACGGGCTCGACCTGGAGGTGCCCAGGGGCGTGGTTCTGGGCCTCCTGGGGCCGAACGGGGCCGGAAAGACCACTGCGGTTCGGATCCTGACGACCCTGCTCGACCCCGACGAGGGGACGGTCGAGGTGGCCGGCCTGGATGTCCTGCGGGAGCCGCACCGCGTCCGCGAGCGGATCGGCCTCTCCGGCCAGACCGCCGCGGTGGACGAACACCTCACCGGGTTCGAGAACCTCGACATGGTGGGGCGCCTGTACCACCTCGGGAAGCAGAAGTCCCGAGCCCGGGCCCGCGAGCTCCTGGACCGGTTCGACCTAGACGAAGCCGCCGACCGGCCGGCGAAGACCTACTCGGGAGGGATGCGGCGTCGCCTGGATCTCGCGGCGGCGCTGGTGGCCACGCCCGACGTGCTGTTCCTCGACGAGCCGACCACGGGGCTCGACCCGCGGAGCCGGGCGCAGATGTGGGAGACGATCGAGGAGCTGGCCCGGGCCGGGTCGACCGTCCTCCTGACCACGCAGTACATGGAGGAGGCGGACCGGCTCGCCGAGCGGATCGTGGTCATCGATCGAGGGCGGAAGATCGCCGAGGGGACGCCGGACGAGCTGAAGTCGCAGATCGGCGGGGCCCGGGTGGAGATCGTGCTCGAGGACACCTCCGACCTGTCGGCCGCCGAGTCGTGTGTCGCCCTCGTGACCGACGAGGAGGTCCACGTCGACGAGGCCACCCGCACCGTGACGGCACCGATCAGTGGAGGCGTCGAGGTGCTGGGTCAGGTCCTGCCGATCCTGCGGGAGAAGCAGATCAGCGTGGTGGACGTCGGCCTTCGGCACCCCACCCTGGATGACGTGTTCCTGTCGCTCACCGGCCACGCGGCCGAGATCGAAGACACGCCGGAGGGTGCGGAGGAAGGTATCGAGGTCAAGGAGAAGGAGGTGGTCCGATGAGCTCGCTGGCCCTGACGTTCTCCGACATCTCGGTCGTCACCAAGCGGAACCTCATCAAGATCAAGCGGGTTCCGGAGATCCTGATCTGGACGACGATGTCGCCGATCATGTTCGTGCTGCTGTTCGCGTACGTGTTCGGCGGAGCGATCGAGATCGCCGACTACCGGGAGTACCTGATCGCCGGCGTGTTCGCTCAGACGGTCATCTTCGGTTCCACGTTCACCGGCGCGGGGCTGGCCGACGACATCACCAAGGGGATCATCGACCGATTCCGGTCACTCCCCATGTCCCGCACGGCCGTGCTGGCCGGGCGGACGGCGAGCGACATCGTGTACAACTCGATCTCGATCTTCGTGATGTCGATCGCCGGCCTGATCGTGGGGTGGCGGATCCACACCGGGGTCTTCGAGGCGATCGGCGGATTCCTGGTCCTGCTCCTGTTCGCCTACGCGGTGTCCTGGATCATGGCCTTCTTCGGTCTGAAGGTGGCCAGCTTGGAGGTGTTCCAGAACGCCTCGTTCATGTTCATCATGCCGGTGACGTTCGTTGCCAACACCTTCGTGCTGCCCGAACAGCTGCCGGGCCCGCTCCGGGTGTTCGCGGAGTGGAACCCGCTCTCCGCCGTCGCCCAGGCGGTGCGGGAGGCGTTCGGGAACCTGGCGCCGAACATCCCGGTGCCGGACGTGTGGTCCCTCCAGAACCCCGTGCTGTACACGCTGATCTGGGTGGGGATCATCCTGGCGATCTTCGTGCCGCTGTCCGTGCGCCAGTTCAACAAGGCAGCCACTCGCTGATCCATCTCTGACGGAGGGGCCGGGAACCGCCCCGGCCCCTCCCTGCTTCCCGGGCGGCCCTTCCGCCCGTCAGCGCCGAGGCTCCCTCGTGCATCCATGCTCCAGAGAGGCACCACCCGCGCCCAGGAGCGCAGGCGGCGGCGCCCTGCCGTCCGGAGGTACGGTGGTACGGAACGCCCGCCTGGAGGAAGGGAGGGACCGGGGGGGAAGGCTTCGGAAGACTCCCGCGGGGCGAGGATCGGGCTCGGCATCCCTTGAACGTCGACGCGCCCCGCCGTTGGAGCGAGTCGGCGAGTGAAAGGGAGGGTGTTCGAGATGCGCAGAAGGATGTTCGTCCTGTTGGGGCTCGGGGCAGCCCTGGGACTTTTCGCCGGATCCGCCCTGGCCACGCCGGTCATCAACGCCACGGCGGAGACGGCCCGGGGACCGCTGGTGGATCGGCCCCTCGCGGTGAACTGGAAGTTCGCGCCTGGGAACAGGGTCAAGCTCCAGACCAAGGGACCGATGGAGATCGCCTTCCAGCGGATCGTCTTGCAGCCGGCAACGCCCGGCCAGCCGTTCCCAACGCTCGGGTGGCACAGCCACCCCGGACCCACGGTGGTCACGGTCCGAGCGGGGACCCTGAGCTTCTACCACGACGAGGCCTGCAACACGGAGACTGAGTACGCCACGGGCCAGTCGTTCTCGAACCTGCCGAACGAGATCCACCTGGCCAGGAACGAGGGCGCCCAAGAGGTGGTCCTCTTCGCGGTCTACTTCGTGCCGGTGAGCTCACCTCCGCTGGCGCTCAGGATCGACCAGCCCTCGCCGGGCCCCGGCTGCCCGCAGTAGCACGGCTCGTGGGGGGCGCCGCCTCGAGCGGCGCCCCCTGTCACCCGCGGGACGCCGCGTCCGGGCTGCGTTCGGGCGGTTCTCCGCGCTCCAGCCGGGCGATGTCGAATGCCGAGATGACCACGGCGCCGATGCTCAGGAATCCCGCGGCGAAGGCGAGGAGGATCGACCAGGTGAGGTCCTCCCTGGAGGGGCGGAGCCCGCCGAGGATCCACGGGAGAACGATGAGCAGCGCCGCGAGCGCCGTCGTGACGACCTCGTTGATCAGGAGGGCCGTCGATCCCGTGACCGTCCGCACCCCGCGC
Organism: Actinomycetota bacterium; assembly: GCA_035640375.1. Taxonomy (GTDB): domain Bacteria; phylum Actinomycetota; class UBA4738; order UBA4738; family CALAEC01; genus CALAEC01. The sequence goes on along the minus strand of DASQWG010000079.1, from coordinate 1,512 downwards.
ACACGAAGCACCGAATCGACGTTGGCCGCGATCAGCAGCGCGCTCAGGACGATGAAGAGCAGCCGGGACCACACCGGCCTGAGCGCCACGAGGGTGAGGGAGAGACCCAGTGGGATGGCGAAGACGATGAGCGTGATCCTGGTCCCGGCGCGGAGGTACGGCTCGAACGTCTCCCTGGCCCGATCGGTCCTGCGGAGTCCGGTCTCGACGTAGAAGAACACCCCGACCAGGAAGAGCCCGATCAGCGTGGCCGAGACCTCCGCCATGTTGAGCAGGAACCCGTCGGAGATCTGTCGCACGGCGCAAGCGTACAGGCCGACCCCGCGGCGATGCTCAGCCTCGGAGCGCGGCCTCGATCTGGTTGAGGTGTTCGCCGCGGTGCGTGGCTCGCACCGCGTAGATCGGACTCTCGGGATCGTTCGGCCACAGACGCTCGGGCGGCAGGGATGCCACGCGCCCGTCGGTCTCCTCGGCCGTTCGGACGGCGAGGTCGGCCAGGCGGCGGGGCTCGATCGCGTGGATGAGCGGGCGGGCCGCGTCGTTGATCCAGTCCACGTCCTCGGGCTCGACGTCCGACGGCGAGAACGGCACCCCGCGCTGGAGCTTGTCCGCCAGCACCAGGACCCGCCCGTCCCAGAACGCGATGTGCCCGAGGATCCCGGCCACGGTCCAGTTCTCGTCCACCCGAGCACGGAGGTGGTCATCACTCAGCCCGGACACGAGGGCACGCAGTCGGTCCAGCTCCCGGGCGTTCTCCTCGACGAATGATCGATCCACCGACATCGTGACTCCCCTCTCTACGCCGATTCCATGGTCCCGGGCCGGCGAGCGATGTACAGGCGTAGGGGGCCCGTGACGCCCTTCAACTCGACCGGCCCGATCTCGGAGAACGAGACCGAAACGCCGTCGGCCGCCTCGACGACGTCCTCGCTCACCACGACCTCGCCGGGCCTGGCATAGTCGGCGATCCTGGCGGCGACGTTCACCGTCCGGCCGAAGTAGTCACCCCCCTGGAAGACGACCGGACCCGCATGGATGCCCACGTGGGCCGGGGGAAGGGCGGAGGTGGCGACCCCCTCGACCATCTCCAGCGCAGCGACCACGCTCGATCCCGGGTCCCTGAAGTAGAACATCACCCCGTCTCCGAGCCACTTCACGGGCTGCCCGCGGTGTTCCTGCGCGGACCGACGCACCAGCGTGGCCAGTCGGGCCGCCAGATCGGCTGCCGCCGCATCGCCGCGCTCATCGGTCAGCCGGGTGTAGCCCTTGATATCGAGGAAGCACACCGCCGGTGGCCGGTGCGGGCGTCGCAACAGGCCGGTCCGCTCGAGCACGCCCTCGACGTGCTCGACCAGGCTCTCGCTCCAGACATGCTCCTGCTGTCCGTGGTACATGGCGATGAGGGCATCCTCGGCCAGCGAAACCATCCTGGATCCAAGGTCGGCCTGGGCTTCCAGCATCTCGACATCCGTCATGCCGGACTCGAGCAGAGGCTGCTCCACCTCGGTGCGC
>DASQWG010000078.1:0-4686 GCA_035640375.1 Actinomycetota bacterium | reverse complement strand
GGAGAGCATCCTCGGACTCAGGCCGGATCAGCGGGCCCGTCTGGGGCTGTTCCTGGCGTTCCAGTACCCGGTCGAGGTCCCCGGCGTCAGCGTGGTGAACTTCCTCCGGTCGGCCTACAACGCGGTCAAGAACCCGAACGGCGACGACGAGAGCCGTATGCCGGCCCTGGCCTTCCGCAAGCTGATGAAGGAGAAGATGGCCATGGTCGGTGTCGACGACGACATGGTCCGCCGCTACGTCAACCAGGGGTTCTCCGGGGGGGAGAAGAAGCGGATGGAGACGCTCCAGCTGGCGGTGCTGGAGCCCGCCATCGCCATCCTCGACGAGACCGACTCGGGGCTCGACATCGACGCGCTGAAGGCCGTGGCCGCGGGGATCAATCAGTTGTCCGGTCCGAACTTGGGGCTGCTGCTGATCACCCACTACCAGCGCATCCTCGACTACGTCACCCCCGACCACGTCCACGTGTTGATGGGCGGCCGGATCGTCCGCAGCGGCGGCCCGGACCAGGCTCGCGAGCTCGAGGCCAAGGGCTACGAAGGGCTGCGCGCCGAGCTCGGGATCGAGGCGGACACCGACGAGGCCGAGCCCGAGCGAGCCACCACGTAGCGGGGCTACCATGGCGGCGGTCGAGGAGGCGGCGTTGGACGCGAAGCGGATCCGGGAAGACTTCCCCATCCTGTCCCGGGAGATGTCGGGCAAGCCGCTGGTGTACCTGGATAGCGCGGCCACGTCCCAGAAGCCCCGTCAGGTGATCAAGGCCGTCACCGAGTTCTACGAGCGTTCCAACGCGAACGTGCACCGTGGCGTGTACGAGCTCGGTGCCGAGGCAACCGAGCTGTTCGAGGCCGCCAGGGCCAAGATCGCGGCCTTTCTCGGCGCGCCCCAGCCCGGCTCGTTCGTGTTCACGCGGGGCTCGACCGAGTCGATCAACCTGGTCGCCCACGCCTGGGGGCGGCGGTTCCTCGAAGACGGCGACGAGATCCTCCTCACCGAGCTCGAGCACCACTCGAACATCGTCCCCTGGCAGCTGTGCGCCCGGGACACCGGCGCCGAGCTTCGGTACGTGCGGATCACCGATGACGGGCTGATCGACCTCGACGCCGTGGCGGCCTCGATCGGTGGGCGGACCCGGATGGTGGCCATCACCGGGCAGAGCAACGTGCTGGGGACACGCCCCCCGATCCGCCAGATCGCCGAGATGGCCCACGAGGCCGGGGCGAAGATCCTGGTGGACGCGGCCCAGTTCGCCTCCCACAACCCGGTCGACGTGGTCGAGCTCGACGTGGACTTCCTCACGGTGGCCGGCCACAAGATGCTCGGCCCGACCGCCTCGGGAGGTCTGTACGGACGGCCGGAGCTGCTCGAGGAGATGGACCCGTTCCTCGGCGGCGGCGAGATGATCATGGAGGTCCACCCGTCGACCTCGACGTACAAGGACCCGCCGTGGAAGTTCGAGGCCGGCACGATGAACATCGCCCAGGAGATCGGCCTGGCCGCGGCGGTCGACTACCTGAGCGAGATCGGCATGAAGAACGTGGTCGACCACGAACGGGAGCTCACGGCCTACGCCCTGGACCGGCTGACTTCGGCCGGCGCCACGGTGTTCGGGACACACGACCCCGACCAGCGAGGCGGAGCCATCTCCTTCTGGTTCGAGGACATCCATCCGCACGACCTGGCCACGGTCCTCGGGGACCAAGGCGTGGCCGTCCGGGCTGGGCATCACTGCGCACAGATCCTGATGCGGCGGCTCGGCGTCCCTGCCACGGCCCGAGCCTCCTTCCACGTGTACTCGACGCCCGAGGACGTCGACGCGCTCATCGACGGGCTCGAGGCGGCCCGCCAGGTCTTCGGCTGATGTCACTGGACGACCTGTACAAGGAGGTCATCCTCGACCACTACAAGTCGCCGCGGAACAAGCGGCCGCTTCCCGGCGCCAGTGTGTCGAAGCACAAGAACAATCCGCTCTGCGGGGATGAGATCACCGTGCACGCGCGGCTCGACGACGACCGGGTCGCCGAGGTCACCTTCGAGGGGCAGGGGTGCTCGATCTCCCAGGCCTCGGCCTCGATGCTGACCGAGGCCACGCAGGGCAAGACCGTGGACGAGGCCGAGGCGCTGGCCCGGGAGTTCCGGGGCATGATGGAGGGAGCGGTGGATCCGGACGAGGACGCGTTCGGGGACCTGGTGGCGCTGAAGGGCGTAGTGAAGTACCCGGTCCGGATCAAGTGCGCCGTGCTGGGCTGGGACGTGCTCCAGGACGCGCTCGGTGGGCCTGCCGGCGACTGACGGGTGACCAGGATCCTTCGTCGGGCCACCCCGGCCGACGCGCCGGCCGCGGCGCCGCTGATGTTCGAGGCCATCCCCAGCATCGAGATCGTGCTGGGGGACCGGCGCACGGCGCTCCGGGCCATCGAGGCGTGCTACCTGGCGCCGAGGACCGAGCTGTCCAGCCGGTTCGGGCTGGCAGCCGAGTGGCAGGGCGAGGTGGCCGGCATCGCCATCGCCTTCCCCAGCCGGCTGTTCGGCTCGCTGAAGCTGGGGACCGGGGTGGTGCTGGCCCGGACCGCGGGGCCGCGCCACGCCACGGAGCTGGTCCGGCGGGCCCGAACCCTCGACCGGATCCTGCCGAAGGTGGGACCTGGCGACCTGTACGTGAGCATCCTTTCGGTCGGTGAGGGCCACCGCCGTCGAGGTGTGGGGACGGCGCTGATGGAGCGGGTCCTGGCGGGGGCCGAGCGGCTCGGCCTCGGGGTGGCCCTGCACACGGCCGTTGACGAGCCGGCCCGCCGTCTCTACGAGGGCTTGGGGTTCCGGGTCGTGGCGGAGCGGGAGACCAGCCCCACCGAACGCCGCGTGGTGCCGGTCTCGGGGATGCTCCTCATGGAGCGTCCTCGGGCCTGACCGGCGCTCAGGGGAACGAGCGGAGCGTGTGGAGAACCGCCTCGCCGACCTCGGGGTTCCCGCCGATGTTGAGCAACCCCTCGTACAGGCACACCTCGGCGTCCGCCCGCCCGCCGGCCACCGAGGCGAAGGCATGGCCGCGGCCGATGATCTCGGCGTCCGGAGGCGCACCCCCTGGCGGCTCCCTCCCGGGGTCGGTCGAGGCGACCCACGTCCCCCCGCCGACGCCCTGGAGCGAGATGCGAACCACCCTCCCCGGGAACGAGCGGTCTGCCAGCGAGAGCGAGTAGGGGATCAGCCGCGCCGCCAGGTCGTTCACCGCGAAGATCGGCCAGTGCTCGAGGCGAGGCGGAAGGGCGGCGCCCTCGCGGATGTCCTCGCCGTGCACCCACCACTCGGCCACGCGAACCTGGACCAGGTACCGGAGCCGGATGTCGCCGGCCACCCACCCGACCTCCCGGTCGCGCCAGTCGTCGTCGCTCGCCGCCGCCGCTCGGGTCAGCGTGAGGTCGGCGGCCCGGCCCCATTCGAGCGCCAGGGCGACCGGGGCCTCGTCCGCCCGCCGGTCCACCGACCAGGCGTTCCACCCGTCCACCGTGATCGGCTCTCCCTGAAGCGACTTCCGGAACTCATTGAGCTCGGTGGCGTCCTCGTCGCCCACCAGCGCCGCCACGGCCTCCTCCGAGGCGGCCAGGTGGGCCAGCACGTCCTTCACCCGCCACCCCTCGATGGGGCCCTCCTCGAGCCAGCGTTCCGGCGGGGTGTACTGCACGGTGCGGCCGAGCGCGTCGCGCTCGTGGCGTGCCACGGCCAGCAGTGCCTCCCTCTCCAATCGTCCTCCGGTGGGCTCGGGGCTGGAGCATGATAGCCGTCGTGCGTGTCGTGGTGGCACCGGACAAGTTCGAGGGGACGCTGTCCGCGAGGGAGGCCGCGCGGGCCCTGGCCGCAGGGTGGCGCCGGGCCGACCGATCCGCGGAGGTGGACGAGGTGCCCGTGGCCGACGGAGGGAAGGGCACGCTCGACGCGCTCCTCGACGCTCTGGGCGGCCGGCGTGAGCGGGTCCGGGTGACCGGCCCGCTCGGCGACCCGGTCGAGGCAGACTTCGGCCTGGCCGAGACGGCTGGCGGCAGGATCGCCATCGTGGAGATGGCCCGGGCGTCGGGCATCGGGCTCCTGTCCGAGTCCCGTCGCGATCCCGTCCGCGCCACGACGCGAGGGACCGGAGAGTTGATCGCGGGTGCGTGCCGGCACCGTCCCCGTCGGGTGCTCGTATGCATCGGGGGCAGCGCCACCAACGACGGTGGCGCGGGGATGGCCCAAGCGGTGGGGATCCGGCTCCTCGACGAGGAGGGGGAGGATCTCCCGGCGGGTGGCGGGCCCCTTCGTCGCCTGGCTCGGATCGACGCGTCGGGCCTGGATCCCGCGGTCCGGGGAACCGAGGTCGTGGCGGCGTGTGACGTCGACAACCCGCTCACCGGCTCCAGGGGTGCCTCCGCCGTATACGGGCCGCAGAAGGGCGCCACGCCGGCACAGGTTCGCCTCCTCGACGAGTCCCTGGGACACCTCGCCGCGGTGATCCACCGGGATCTCGGGCTCGACGTCCGCGACGTGCCCGGGGCCGGCGCCGCCGGCGGCCTCGGCGCGGGGCTTGTGGCCTTCCTGGGCGCGCGGCTGCGCCCGGGGTTCGAGGTCGTGGCGGCGGCCCTCGACCTGGACCGCCGACTCGACGGGGCCGACGTCGCGGTCACCGGGGAGGGTTCGTACGATGCGCAGTCCGA
>DASQWG010000077.1:0-8956 GCA_035640375.1 Actinomycetota bacterium | reverse complement strand
GCCGGAGGTCGGGCCCGAGCGAGGATCGGGGGACCGGGGGCAGCCTGAGGACGTCCCCGCCGGCCAGCACGGCCTCCAGACCCAGCACCAGATCTGCGATGGACCCGAACCCCGCCGAGGCCAGCCCGGCGGAGGACGACGCGATCCACCCGCCCACCGAGGAGAACGCCAGCGACTGGGGGTAGTGGCCCAACGTGAGGCCCTCGCGGCCGAGCGCCGCCTCGAGCCGATCGCCGTGGGTCCCGGCCTCGACCTCGACCGTCAGCGACTCTCGGTCGATCGGGCCCACCGTGTTCATGAACGAGAGATCGAGCACGACCCCCCGCCAGGCGGCCTGGGCGCCACCGGTGACGCCCGATCCACCGCCGCGAGGCACCACCGCGGTACCGGTCTCGCCCGCCCATGCCAGGGTCGCCGAGACGTCCTCTGTGGTCTTCGGGAACACCACCGCCATGGGCCGAGGGAGGCGCTCGCCTCGAACCTCCCGGAGCATGGCCAGGGGCCAGGCGTCCCGCGACCGACTGGAGAGCTCGCCGGGATGTGTGCTGACCGTGCCGTCAGGAAGGCGTGCGGTGAGCGACGCCAGCGCGTCCACGCCCCGGATGATAGTGGGGGGTGATCCGCGGTTTCAGGACCGGGAAGGAGGGTCGGTCCCGGAGCGGGGGCTCTCGAGCGGAGGCGCGCAGCGCGCGCCGCAGCGCCCCCCGCCAAGCGGCCGACCCGACCTCACCAGCGCTACAGCCCCGTGTACGCCACGACCCCGCGGTTCACGGCGGTGCGCGCCTCGGAGGCTACGGAGGCCGCGTCTGCCGGAGCGACCTCCTCGATCTGGCGGAGCAGGTCGAGCAGCTGCTTGCAGGTTCGGACGAAGTCGCCCGGGGCCATGGCCGTCTCGACCAGGACGTCCTCGAGCGGCTTGCCTTCCGCCCAGTGGAAGGCCGCCGCAGCGAACCCGGCGTCGAGCTCGCGGGTCAGCTCCACCGAGCGGTCCTCCTCGGCCCGGCGAACCCTTCGCCACAGGTCCTGGAGCCGTCGGTAGCGCCCGGCGAGCTCGGACGTAGGGAAGGACGGCGCACGCGGCGTCCGCTCCCGCGACTCGTACACGAGGGTCGACACCAGCGCGGCGCCCTCGGCCGGCGAGAGGTCCCCGAGCATCCCCTCGGCCAGCATCTCGGCCACCACCACGTCGGCCTCACCGTAGATCCTCGCCAGCGTGGCCCCCCGGTCGGTCAGCGTGAACCCCTCCACGTACCCGAGGTCCTCCAGCACGTTGAGGACCCGGTCGAACTGCCGGCCCAGCGTCTCGGTGCGGGATCGGATCCGCTGCTGCAGCCCGGCGATCTCCCGCTCCAGCCGCGAGGCTCGGGCGGCCCACCGCTCGTGCTCGCCCCGGTCGGGGCAAGTGTGGCACGGATGGCGACTGGCTCGCGCCTCGAGCTCCTCCGCCCGGGCCAGCGCCCGGCGGTCCACCAACCGACGACGTGGCTTCGGCGGCCGAACGTTCAGCGAGACCAGCCGGGCCGCCAGGTCGCGACGGAACCGGGCGCTGCGGGCGCTCCCCGACCGCGGCAGCGGGATCCTGGCCAGGGGCTCGGGGGGCTCGTCGAAGTGGTTCGTGGATGCCCGGAAGTACCGGCGGTCCTGGGTCAGCATCGTCGGCCGGCCCTCGCGGTTGGCCAGGACCACGGCCAGCCCTCGGCGGCTCGCCCTGGGCACGTGGACGACATCGCCAGCACGGAGGGAGGCCAGGGCGTCGCGGACGTCGCCGCGCCGGGCTCGATCCTGTCGCCTCGAGGCGTCCCGCCGGAGCCGTTCGGCCTCCTGGCGGATCCGCCAGTACTCGTGGAAATCGCCACGGTCGCACTGGATCCGGGCCAGGTATCCCTCCACGGCCTCCCGGTTCCGCTCCAGCTGGCGCTCCAGGGCCACCACGCCGCGGTCGGCTTGGAACTGGCCGAACGAGGAGTTGAGGAGGTGGTGGGCCTCCTCCGGCGTGTAGTTGCGCACCAGGTTCACCGCCATGTTGTACGAGGGCTGGAACGACGACGTGAGCTCGTACGTCCGTGTGGTGGCCAGCCCGGCCACCCGCTCGAAGTCAACGTCGCGCTGATGGAGCACCACCGCGAACCCGTGTTCGTCGATCCCCCGGCGTCCGGCACGTCCGGTGAGCTGGGTGTACTCGCCCGGCGTGAGCAGCTCGTGCCGTTCCCCGGAGAACTTCCAGAGGCTCTCGATCACCACGGTCCGCGCCGGCATGTTGATCCCGAGCGACAGGGTCTCGGTGGCGAACACCACCTTCACCAGCCCTGCGGCGAACAGCTCCTCGACGGTCTCCTTGAACACCGGGACCATCCCCGCGTGGTGCGCGGCCACCCCTGCCGCCAGGGCCTCGCGGAACTCGTAGTACCCCAGGGCCTGGAGGTCCTCCTCCTCCATCCACGCCGTCCGCATGTCGGCGAACTCGCGGATCCGCTCCTCCTCGGCACGGTTGGTCAGGCGGACTCCCGCCGAGGTGAGCCACTGCACGCTGCGGTCGCAGCCGGTCCGGGAGAACACGAAGTAGATCGCCGGGAGCATCCCCTCCTCGGCAAGCACCTCGACGACCTCCTCCCGCCGCGGCGTGTACACGCGGCGATGTCCTTCGCGGGGGCGTCCGATCCGCTGGTACTGCACCTTCCCGCTCCCCCGCCGGCGGTACTCGCGGGCCCGCAGCTCGCGCTGGCCGAGCGAGGCCACGTAGGGGTTCGGGACCGGACGGCCGCCCTGGTCGACGTGCATGGGGTGGAGGTCGTGCCCGACCATGTACAGGTGCTCCAGGGGCACGGGACGGCGCTCCTCGATCACCACCCGGGTGGTCCCGCGCAGCGTTGAGAGCCACTCCCCGAACTCCTCGGCGTTCGACACCGTGGCCGAGAGGCACACCACCGACACCGAGGGCCCCAGGTGGATCAGCACCTCCTCCCATACGGCACCGCGGTAGGGGTCCTGCAGGTAGTGCACCTCGTCCATCACGACGCACTCGAGGTCCTCCAGCGTGCGGCTCCGCTCGTACAGCATGTTCCGGAGCACCTCGGTGGTCATCACCACGATCGGCGCCTCACCGTTGATCGAGTTGTCCCCGGTGAGCAGGCCGACCCGGGCCGCGCCGTACCGAGCGACGAAGTCGCCGAACTTCTGGTTCGACAGCGCCTTCAACGGCGTCGTGTAGAAGGCCTTGCGCCGAGCCGCGAGGGCGCGCTCGATGGCGAACTCCGCCACGACGGTCTTCCCCGCGCCCGTCGGCGCCGCCACCAGGACCGAATCGCCGGCCTGGAGCGCGCCGATGGCGTCGACCTGGAAGTCGTCGAGCGGGAAGGGGTAGCGGGCAGCGAAGCGATCCATCGCGCTCATTCTCCCACCGGGGGCGGGAGCCCCCGCGTCAGGCCCGACGGAGCAGGCCCCGGAGTGCGCCCGTGAAGCCCTCGGGGTCCTCGAGGTTCGAGAGGTGGCCGGCGCCGTCGAGCACCACCAGCTCCGCATCGGGGATCGCCTCGGCCAGGGCCTCGGACATGGGCGGCGGGGTCAGCGTGTCCCCCGAGCCGACGATCACCATGGTCGGCACGTCGATCCCCTGGAGCAGCGGTCGGGCGTCGGCGCGGTTGCCCAGCCCCAGCGAGGCCGCGGCGATCGACTCGCCGGGTTGCCCCCGGATCATCTCTCGGACCTGCTCCCACAGGGCCGGGTCGGCGTCCTCGGACAGGAGCGGGGGCGGCGCCTCGGCGATGGCCACGCTCCCCTCGGTCCGGGCCTTCTCCGCGACCTGCCGCCGGCGCTCCCGACCGGCGTCGTCGTCCGGCTCGGCCCGGGTATCGGCCAGCCCCAGGGCGGCGATCCGGTCGCGGTGCCGGCTCAACATGGCGAACGCCACGTAGCCGCCCATCGACAGACCGCACACCACGGCCCGCTCGAGGCCGGCCCGGTCCATCTCGGCGGCGACGTGGTCGGCCGCCGCCTCCATCGTCATCACCTCTCCGACCCCCGGCATCCCCCCGAACCCCGGGAGGGAGGGCGCCAGCACGTCGACCTCGCCCTGGAGCGCGCCCCGCTGCCGGTCCCACATGGTGGCGTCGACTGGGAACGCGTGGATCAGGACCAGGGTCGCCACGGGGTTCAGCTCCCGGGGGGAGGAAAGCCGCCGAAGTCGCCGGGGAGCCCCCCGGGCAGTCCCCCGGCCGGGGCGGTGGACACCGGGAGGCCCGCCTCGCGGCGCTCCTCCTGGAGTGCGCCGTAGCCCGCGTCGAAGATCATGGCCGCGGTGGTCATCTGGTCCCCGATGGTCTCCAGCAGCGTCCGCCGGCTCGGCCCCTCCAGCTCCGCGGCCACCCCGACCTGGCGGGCCAGGGCCGCGTACAGGTCCAGGCCTCGCTGCATCAGGTTCCGCGCCTCCTGCAGCCCCCCGAGCTCGACGTCGATCCCGCCGACCCCCTCCGCGGCCTGACCGGCGAGGTCGGCCCACGAGGAGGAGCTCTCGACCACCTCGGAGGGGTTCCCCTCCTCGGCCTGGAGCTGGGAGAGCGCCTGCCCGAGCTCCGGGAGAACCAGAGGTCCGCCGAACGACTCCTGGGCGGCCCCGCCCTGGTAGAGCTGGGCCTCGACCAGCGAGGTGAACTCGGAGATCTCCTCGCGCCGACGGTCCGCGTCGCTCTGGGCGTCCGCCATGACCAGCACCCCGAACACCACGATCCAGCCGAGCAGGACCAGCACGACCTTCGTACCCGTCCGCCGCATCAGGGGGGTCTTGGGGCGTACCAGGAACGGGCGGGGGGCCATGGCGACCGTTCGGCCGCTCCGGCTCCGGGTTCGCCGCTTCCCCTTGATGGCCACGTTCACATCACCTCTTGAAGGCTCGAGCGATCAGGATGGCCCCCTCGTACAGCAGATAGATGGGGACCGCCATGAGCAACATAGTGTACGGGTCCTGGGTCGGGGTGGCGACGGCGGCGAACACCACCGTGCCCATGAGCGCGTACCGGCGCCACCGCCGGAGCTGGACGCTGGACAGCACCCCGACACCGGTCAGGAACAGCAGGACCAGTGGAAGCTCGAAGGAGAGCCCGAACGCCAGCACCAGGAAGAAGAGGAAGCTCAGGTACCGGTCGATCGTCAGTAGGGGAACGAGATTGTCCCCACCGAACGAGAACAGGAAGGCCAGGCCCCGGGGCACCACGGCGAAGGCGAAGACCGTGCCCCCCGCGAACAGCACCAGGGAGGCCAGCACGAACGGGATCCCCAGCTTCCGCTCCCGGGAGGTCAGGCCGGGCGTGATGAACCGCCACAGCTGGTACAGGATCACCGGGAGGGCCAGCCCGAGCCCCACGAAGAGCCCGATCTTCAGGAAGGCCAGGAAGGGCTCGGTCGGGGTGGTCACGATCAGCTTGTCGGTGATCGTCTCGGGCAGCGAGGCCACGGCCTCCCGGTAGGGCTCCTGGAGGAAGTTGAGGACCGGGCGGTAGAGGATGAACCCGCCGATCGATCCGACGGCGACCGCGATGGCGCAGATGATCAGCCGCCGGCGGAGCTCCTCGAGGTGCTGGACGAGCGTCATGCTCGCCTCGCTGGAGTGCCGTCGCCGACCCGGGATCAGAGGCATCGACGCGGGTCGCCCGTCAGGCGGGCGGGGGCTCGCCCTCCGGCGGGGCGGGCGGCGGATCGGTCTTGCGTGCGGCCAGACGGCGGCGGCGCTGCTCGAGTGTCTCGGCCGGCGGCTCCATGTCGTCCTCGATCTCTCTCCGGAGGTCCGAGGTGGTCCGCCTGAGCTCGCGGAGCGACTTGCCGATGGTCCGGCCCATTTCGGGCAGGCGCCGCGGCCCGAAGATCACCAGGGCCAGGACCAGGATGATCAGGATCTCGCCGAAGCCGAGCGACGGCACGCCGTCAGCCCCCCCCGGTGCCGGTCTCCACGGCCGCACCCCGTTCCTCGAGGCTCGCCATCCGCCGCCGAGCCTCCTCCGATCCGCGCTGGATGTCTTCCAGCACCGGCACGAGAGCATGCTGGAGCTCTGCGACCGATTCGCTGAGGGACCGGAGACGGCTCACCAGGGCCATCACCAGGACCACAGCGGCCACTGCGGTGGCGACGCCCACGCCGACCAGGACCCACACCATCGTGGACGAGGATAGCAGGGGGACGAGGCCGGCCTACTCGGCCGAGGCCAGGAGGTCGCCGACCCAGTCGTCCCGGGACAGGAGGAAGTGGAAGTCGATGACGTCGTCGAGGGTGAAGGCCGGGCCCTCGGGCCTGGTCTCCAGCTCGGGCGAGGGCGCGGCGCGCTCGGCCACGTCCACGCCGACCGACTTCAGCAGGCTAACGATCTTCTGGTCGGCGGGCTTCTCCACCAGGTCCTCGCACGAGGGGCACACGAAGCTGTAGGTGCCTTCCCCCGAGCTGGGCTCCACGGTGAGGAGGATCACGTCGGCCCGCATCTCGACCTCCCCGCAGCGAGGACAGTTCGTCCGGATGCTGGTCATCTCGGAGGGAGTATCGGTTCGAGCGGGGCCCACCTTTACCCGCGGTACAGCGCCAGCGTCTCGTCGGCCAAGGCCCTGGTGGCGTCCGCCAGCTCCGGGGGGTCCACCACAGCGGCCTGGCCCCGCAGCCGGAGGAGCAGCTTGGCCACCCAGGCCAGGTCCTTGGTGGGAAGGGTGATCTCCAGCGTGCCGTCCCGCTCCGCGGCCCGGTCGATCCGGTAGTACTCGGCCACCCACCGGGCGCCGGGGCCCAGCCGGAGGCGGACGGTCCGGTCCTCGGCTCCCGGCGTGTACAGCTCCCGCCCCGGGCCCAGGAGCCCCCGGGGGTGGAACGACTCGCCCGTCGGGCGGACCTCCCGGATCCGGTCCACCCGGAACATCCGCTCGGCGTCGGCGAGGTGGTCCCAGGCCACCACGTACCAGTTGCCGAGCGTCGAGAATACGTGCTCGGGGTCGATCCGCCGGGTGGTGACGGCGTCCCGGGCCGCCGAATAGTGGTCGATCTCGATCCGCTCCCGAGCCTCCGCGGCCCAGCGGACCGCCGCCAGCGGTCCGGCGGTACCCTCGGCGTCGCCGACCTCGACCCGGAGCTCCCCCAGGGTCTCGGGCCCGAGCCGGTCGGCGATCTTGTCCAGGGCCGAACGGAGCGGCCCGGCCTCGGCCAGACCGGGCACGCCGAGCAGCTCGGTGCCTCGCAGGTACAGGGCCACGCCCTCCGCCCTGGTCAGGCGGACCGGGCGCGAGAAGTGGTCGGCCATCCGGAGCCACACCCGGCCCTCGTCATCGATGTCGACCTCGACCAGGTCGCCGGGGCCGTAGGGCGGCAGCCCCGTCATGAACAGGAGATTCAGGTCGGCCAGCAGCTCTCGTTCGTCCACCGCGAACAGCCGGGACAGGTCCTCGACCCTCGTGCCGGGGTTTCGAACGACGTATGGCACCACGGCCAGCAGCCGCCGGAGCCGCTCGGCGGTCCTAGACGGCGGCACGGGCGGCCTCCAGGGCCTCGACGACCGCCGCCCGCAGGGGCCGGGGGGCCAGCACCCGGGCGTCCGGCCCGAACGAGAGCACCCACGACACGAACGCCTCGCCGGGGGCTGCGGGGACCTCCGCCTCGGTCCACCCGTCCCGCCGGGTCCGGAGCGTTCGGGAGCCGGGGACGCCGCCCAGCGCCCACCAGGCCACCTTCGGGCTGAACGCGATCCGGGCGGTCGTCTCGGGCTCCCCCAGGCCCCAGGGTCCCGCCCGAAGCTGCTCGGATCCCCGGAAGCCCTCGGGGGGCGGATCGCCGGGGCCGGCGTCCTCGATCCCCGAGTCGATCCTCGACAGGCGGAACGACCGGGGCTCCTTCCGGCCCCGGTCCCGCCCGACCAGGTACCAGGTCCCGTTCCGGAACACCAACGCCCAGGCGTCGACGTCCCGTCGTCCGGCCCGGCCGGTCATCGGGCGGTACCGGAACCGGATCCGGCGGTGGCCGGAGACGGCGTCGGCGATCTGCCCGAGGTGGGGGCCCGACGCGTCCACGCCCACGGGCGAGGCCTCATCGGCAGCCTCGACCATTCCGCCGCCCGCTCCCAGGGCCAGCTTCCGGAAGGCCCGGGCGGCGTCGCCCTCGCGTCCCGGCGCATGAGCCGCCACGAACAGCGCGGCGACCTCGTCCGGGGTGAACGAGATGTCGGGGAGCTCGTAGCGCTCCTTCGGGATCCGGTAGCCCTCGTCGACCTCCCACGCGTCGGTGGCGACCGTCTCGACCGGGATGCCGATCTGACGGAGGGTGTCCTTGTCCCGCTCGAACTGCCGCTTCGCCGATGCCCGGTCGGCCTGGTCGTACGCGGGGAGGACGCCCCGGATCTCCTCGAAGCTGAGGGGCCGGCCGGTCTCCAGGAGCAGGGCGACCAGGTTGACCAGCCGTTCCAGCGGGTGCATCGCGGCTAGCATACCGCCGAGGTGATCAGGCTCCGCAGGGGAACCGTGGCCCGCGCGACCGAGGCTCGTCCCGGCGTGCTCGAGCTCGAGGTGGAGGTGGAGGGCCTCAGGGAGCGCGCCCTGGCGTACCCAGAGCTGACGGGCCCCACCGTGGTCGGTGACACCGTCCTGCTCAACACGACCGCGGGCGCCCTGGGCCTGGGCACCGGCGGCTGGCATTTCGTGATGGCCGTCGAGGGACAGGCCGACCTCGATCCGCCGGCCCCGGGCCACGTGATGAAGCTCCGCTACACACCGGTCCAGGCCAAGGTGCGTGCGGTCGAGGAGCAGGACGGTCCGGACCGTGCGGCCTTCGAAGCGGCTGAGGGGCTCCAGGGCACGCCGGTGGTGTGGGTCCCGCTCCACTCGATGCTGGGCGCCGCCTGCGGGGGGGCCGTGGCGGCCGGCGCCGAGCGCGTGGTCCACGTGATGACCGATGGGGCGGCTCTCCCCGCGTGGTTCTCCCGGCAGGTCGCCGAACTCCGGG
>DASQWG010000076.1:0-14316 GCA_035640375.1 Actinomycetota bacterium | reverse complement strand
GATCCACCGTCAGCCGTGAAGTGGCTCGCCGTCGTGGCCGGGGCCATCCTCGTCAGCGCGTACCCGCTCCGGGCCCTCCTGGCCTGGGTGACCTCCCACTTCGTGGTGACCAGCGACCGGGTGATCCATCGCTCGGGCTGGCTGGCGAAGCGGTCGATGGAGATGCCCCTCGAGCGGATCAACGACGTGACGTTCACCCAGTCCGTCCTCGAGCGGCTGGTCGGGGCGGGGAGCCTGCGGATCCAATCGGGGAGCGAGTACGGGCAGAACCACTTCCGCGACATCCGCAAGCCCGAGGATGTGCAGAAGCTGATCTACGAGATGTCCGAGGCCAACGAGGCCAGGATGCGAGGCGGCGAAGCGGGCCCTGCTCGCACCGAGACGATCGACCCGGACGGCGGCTCGCCCCTCGACGAGATCGAGCGGCTGGCCCGGCTGAAGGAGCAGGGGGTCCTGTCCGAGGAGGAGTTCGAGATCCAGAAGCGCCGCCTGCTCGGCCGGCTGTGACGCCGGTCGACCAGCGGCTTGTCCGCCACGTCCGCTGGTCCGGCGGGTGGGAGGGCTCGGCGCGGAGGGTCCTCGCTAGGATGCGGTGGTCATGACCGGGGACGCCGAGGCGGGGACGCCGTGAGCGGCACCGAGCGTTCGCGCGGGGAGCTTCCTCGCTACGACATCGATGTCGACCTGTCGCACAAGAATTCCTCCCAGACCCAGATCGTGCTCCTGACCGGGCGCTCCAAGAAGGTCCTCGACGTCGGCGCTTCCACCGGGTACGTGGCCAGGGCCCTCCGTGGGCGGGGCTGCACGGTGACCGGTCTGGAGATCGATCCCGAGGCCGCCAAGCAGGCAGCGAAGTACTGCGATCGGATGATCGTGGGCGACGTGGAGGAGCTCGACCTCGAGGAGACATTCCCGGCCGACCGATTCGACGTGGTGATCTTCGGGGACGTCCTCGAACACCTGGTGGACCCGGCCGGGGTTCTCCTCCGGACGGCCGCGGTGCTGGCCCCGGGCGGGTACGTAGTCGCATCGATCCCGAACATCACCCACGGCAGCGTGCGGCTCTCGCTGATGGCCGGTCAGTTCCGGTACACCGAGACCGGCCTGCTCGACCGGACCCACCTTCGCTTCTTCGACCGCCGCGGCGTCGAGGAGCTCTTCGAGGACACCGGCTACGCGGTCCGTGAGTGGCGGAGGGTCCAGATGGACCTCTTCCAACCGCCCGAGGTCGACCTCCTGGAGGACGCCTTCCCACCGGAGCTGATCGAACGGATCCGGAAGGCGCCCGAGGCGTTCACGTACCAGTTCGTCGTGCGGGCCGAGCCCGTTCGCCAGATGCCTGCCCCGCCGCCGCGGCGGGCGGCAGAGGCGCAGGAGCTCCGCTCGACTGCCGGACCCGATTCGCACGCAGCGGAGCTCGAGGCTCGGGTGGCCGAAGCCGAGGCTCGAGCGCAGCAGGCCGAGGAGCAGCTCGAGCGGATCCGGTCCAGCGTGGGGTTCCAGGTCCTGGACCGGTTCCGTCGGTTCGTCTCGAACGTGGCGCCGTGGGGGACCCGGCGGCGGAGCTTCCTGCTGACCCCGGTTCGAGCCGCCCGGATGGTCACCACCGAGGGCTGGGGGCCGACGCTGGTGCACTTGCTGAAGGTGTCGGTGTGGGTGCCGAAGATGTTCCGTCGGGCCCTCCCCAAGCTGACCACGCCCGACGAACGGTACGAGCTGTGGCTGTACCTCAACGTCCTCTCCCCGCCGCGGCTCCGGGCGATGCGGCGGCAGCTGCGGCGGCTCACGTTCCGCCCTACGGTCAGCATCGTGATGCCGGTGTACAACACCGATCCCCGGTGGCTCGGCGGGGCGGTCGGATCGGTCCTGGACCAGCTGTACCCCCAGTGGGAGCTATGCATCGCCGACGACGGCTCGACGCGTCCCGAGACGGTTGAGCTGCTTCGGCGGCTCGAGGCGAAGGACCCTCGGATCAAGGTCACCTACCTCGAGGAGAATCGCGGCATCGCCGGGGCCTCGAACGCCGCCCTGGAGCTGGCCACCGGTGAGTTCGTCGGCTTCCTCGACCACGACGACGAGCTGAAGCCGAACGCGCTCTTCGAGGTGGTTCGGACGCTGAACGAGAACCCCGACCTCGACTTCCTGTACAGCGATGAGGACAAGAAGGAGCCGGACGGCCGGCTTACCGAGGCGTTCTTCAAGCCGGGGTGGTCGCCCGACCTCCTGACGTCGGTGAACTACGTGACGCATTTCAGCGTGTACCGCCGGGAGATCCTGGAGAAGGTCGACGGGTTCCGCCTCGGGTACGACGGGAGCCAGGACTACGACCTCGTCCTCCGGGTCACCGAGCTGACCGACCGCATCGCCCACATCCCGATCCCGCTGTACTCCTGGCGGAAGGTGCCCGGATCCGCGGCCGCCCAGCTGGCGTTCAAGGACTACGCGTACGATGCCGGTCGGCGGGCCCTGTCGGACGCGCTCCGCCGCCGAGGGTACTCCGGCCGGGTGGACGAAGCCATCGTCAACGGTCGGTACCGCGTCCGCTACGACATCCAGGGCGAGCCCAAGGTCCTCATCATCATCCCGACCCGGGACCGGGTCGATCTGCTGCGGGTGTGCGTGGACAGCATCCGCCGGCGCACCGCCTACCCGAACTACGAGATCATGATCGTGGACAACGAAAGCTCCGATCCCGAGACCCTCGAGTATCTATCCACCTTCGACGGGCGCGTGTTCCCGTACCCGCACGAGTTCAACTACGCCCGGATGATGAACGTGGCGGTGGCGAACGCGCCAGAGTCCGACCTCATCGTGTTCATGAACAACGACACCGAGGTGGTCTCGGCGGAGTGGCTCGAGGCGATGATCGAGCACGGGCAGCGACCCGAGGTGGCCATCGTGGGGGCTCGCCTGCTGTTCCTCGACGGAAAGCCGCAGCACGAGGGGATCGCGGTGGGCCTCGGCGGGGTGGCCAGCAACCTGGACCACGGAGGGCAGCACTTCGGGTACTTCGACCTCGGCGAGACGGTCCGGAACTGCTCCGCGGTCACGGGAGCATGCATGCTGATGCGGCCGGAGGTGTTCGCGGGGCTCGGCGGCTTCGAGGAGCGGCTGCGGGTGGCGTTCAACGACGTTGACCTCGGCATGCGGGCCCGTGAGAAGGGTTATCTGATCGTGTACACGCCCCACGCGCTGCTCTACCACGAGGAGAGCTCCAGCAGGGGGAAGCTCCACCCCGAGGAGGACGAGCGGTTCTTCTGCGAGCGGTGGGGTCCTCCGTTCAGCCGCGCCGATCCGTACTACAACCCGAACTTCAGCCGGCGGCATCCGTTCCGGCTCGATCTGCCCACCTGAACGCGCTCGGGACCCGGGTGGCCGTTTGCTAGACTCCCCGCGCCCATGACCGACCGCGTGGCCATCGTCGGCGTCGGGCACGCCGGGTTCGCCCCCATCACCGCCGGCGTGTCGTACAAGGAGCTGACGTTCGAGGCGGCGCTGCGTGCCTACGACGACGCCGGCATCGATCCCCGGAAGGACGTCGACTCCTTCGTGGCCGTTTCCGAGGACTTCTGGGAGGGCACGTCGATCTTCGACGAGTACGTGCCGGACCAGATCGGCGGGGCCCTCCGCCCCGTCCATACCGTCTCGGCGGACGGGCTGTTCGCCGTGGCCACGGCGGTCATGCTGATCCGGTCGGGCGCGGCCCGGGTGGTGGCCGTGGAGGGGCACTCGAAGGCGTCGGACGTCTTGTCGATCGGCTCGATCCACCAGTTCGCCCTCGATCCCGTGTACAACCGGCCACTGAACGTGTCGCCGCTGGCCGTGGCCGGGCTGGAGATGAACGCCTACCTCGAGGCCACCGCAACCACGGAAGAGCAGTGCGCGCTGGTCGTCGAGAAGAACCGGCGGAACGCCCTCGACAACCCCAGGGCGGCGTACCCGACCGAGATCACCGCCGAGGATGTCGTCGAATCCGACCCGCTGTGGTGGCCGCTCCGCCGCCTCGACGTGGCCGCTCGGGCCGACGGGTGCGTGGTGCTGGTGCTGGCCGACGCCGACCGGGCCCGGGACCTCACCGATGCGCCGGTGTGGGTGGCGGGAGTGGGGTGGTCCACCGGGAGCGCCTCGCTGGAGAGCCGCGAGTGGGACCGAGCGACGCCGGTCCGGCAGGCCGCCGACCGGGCCTACGACATGGCCCGGCTCGGCTCCCCGACACGGGACGTCGACCTGGCCGAGGTCGACGACACCTACTCGTACCGCGAGCTGATGTGCCTCGAGGCGCTCCGGCTGGCCCGCCCGGGGGAGGCCGGCGCCATGGCCGAGGACGGTGCATTCGGTCGGGACGGAGACCTCCCGGTCAATGCCTCCGGGGGAGCCCTGGGCCAGGGCTACCTGTTCGAGGCCAACGGGCTGGCCAGGGCGCTGGAGTCCGTCCTCCAGCTCCGGGGCGAGGCCGGAGAGCGCCAGGTGGAGCCGGCCGGCGTGGCCGTGGCGCAGTCCTGGCGGGGCGTCCCGTCGACGTCGGCGGCGGTGGCAGTGCTCGCTTCGGACGAGGCGGTGGCGTGAGGTGCTCCTCGACCACGTGTACTACTGGGTGACCGACATGGATCGGGCGGTCGAGTTCTACCGGGACGTGGTGGGGCTCCGACTGACCCGGCGGGACGGCTCGAACTGGGCCGAGTTCGACGCCGGCCCGGTCAAGCTGGCCCTCCACGGCGCGGTGGAGGGGCGTCCGATGCAGCCCGGAGGCGCCACGGCGGTGTTCGGCGTCGAGGACCTCGACGCGGTCCGGGCAGAGCTGCAGGCTCGCGGGGCGCCGTTCGACGAGCACGTCGGCGAGGTGGAAGGGTTCGCTCGATTCGCCTCGTTCCGCGACCCCGACGGCAACGCCGTGCAGATCATCGAGTACGCCGGGTCCCAGGAGAGGGCGTAGATGGGCCAGCGGGTGGCGGTGGTCGGCGCGGGGATGACGAAGTTCGTCCGCCGGGCCCAGGAGACCGGGAAGGAACTGGCCTGGCAGGCGGCCCGCGCCGCGCTCGACTCCGCCGAGATGACCCTCGACGACATCGACTGCGTGGCCATGGGCACGGCCCCGGATGCCTTCGACGGCGTCCACATGAAGGGCGAGTACCTGGCCGACGGCGCCGGCGCGTGGGGCAAGCCGTATTTCCGGACGTACGTCGGCGGCGGCACCGGGGTGTTCGTGACGATCCAGGGCTGGTACCAGGTGGCCAGCGGGATGTTCGACACCTGCTTGGTGGTGGCCGAGGAGAAGATGTCCTCGACCCAGCCGCACGCCCAGGGCGCGTTCATCACGATCTTCGACAACATCCTGGAGCGCCCGCTGGGGCCGAACCTCCTGTGGATCTTCGCGCTCGAGATGAACCGGTACATGAGCGTCCACGGCCTGGAGAAGCGAGACATCGCCCAGGTGGCGGTGAAGAACAAGCGCAACGCGGCCGACCACCCGGCCGCGCTCCTCGGGCAGGCCGACATCACCGTGGAGGACGTCCTGAACTCGGAGGTGTTGGCCTGGCCGGTGCAGCGGCTGGACGTATCCCCGGTGTCCGACGGGGCCGTCGCGGTCGTGCTCGCCGCCGAGCACGTGGCCAAGCGAGTCACTGACCGGCCCGTGTGGGTCGACGGCGTGGGCTGGCACCTCGATACCGCGTACTGGACGAACCGCGACCTGTACTACCCGAGGTACGTCGAGTACGCGGCGCGGATGGCCTACCAGATGGCCGGGATCCGCGAGCCTCGCAAGGAGATCAACATCGCCGAGGCCTACGATCCGTTCGACTACAAGGAGCTTCACCACCTCGAGGGACTCCTGCTGTTCGACAAGGGGAAGGCCCCCGAAGCCATGAAGGACGGCGTGCTGGACCGGGACGGGGATCTCCCGTCGACGCCGTCCGGTGGTCTCCTCGGCGTTGGGAACCCGATCGCCGCGGCCGGGTTGATGAAGATCGCCGAGCTCTACTGGCAGCTCTCCGGGCAGGCCGGGAAGCGGCAGGTGCCGGGCGAACCTCGCAAGGGTGTGGCTCAGGCCTGGGGAGATCTGATGCAGGTCGGGACCGTGGTGGTGATGGGCCGATGACCGACCGCGACGGCGACGCGCCCCCGCGCCGGACCCTCGGTCCCACTTCCCTGAAGGACGAGGCCTTCCGCGAGGCCGTGGGCGCGGTCGACTGGGAGGTCGACGCGCGGTACGCCTGGGACACCGGCGTGGCCGTCGGCGAGTACCTCCGCGGGCTGCACCGGGGGGTGATCCTGGCCAGGGAGTGCCGGCGCTGTCGGCGAGTGCTGGTCCCCCCGCGGATGTTCTGCGAGCAGTGCTTCCGCCCCACCGACCGGTGGGTCCAGGTCCAGGACACCGGCACCGTGAACACGTTCTCGATCTGCCATATCCGGTGGGACATGGTGCCGTTGGAGGAGCCGGAGCTCCCCGCGGTGATCGAGATCGACGGGGCCTCGAGGGGGATCGGCTTCATGCACAAGCTGGGCGAGGTGGCGCCCGACGATGTGGCCGTCGGCATGGCCGTCGAGGCGGTGTGGGCGTCCGAGGAGGAGCGGCGCGGTTCCATCCTCGACATCCGATACTTCCGTCCGCGCGACCCGAGCCTCCGGAGGTCGTGACCGTGTTCGAGAAGGTCTCCGACCCGAAGGACGTGATCCTGTGGCAGGACCGGATCCCGATCCGCCATCGTTACACGCCGGGCGTGGCCGGGGAGGCCTTCTTCACCGCCCTGCGCGACCGGGGCGAGCTGCTGGGCTCGCGGTGCGAGTCGTGCCAGATCACGTACGTCCCGGCCCGGCTGTTCTGCGAGCGGTGCTTCGCCGGGCCACTCGAAGCGAACGTGACCGTGGGGCCGGGGGGCACGCTCGTGTCGTTCTCGGTCGGGACGGTGGGGGTGGAGGGCGAGCCGCTCGACGAGCCGGTCACCGTGGGACTGATCCGTCCGGACGGAGCCGACACCGTCCTGATGCACTTCATCGTCGATGCCGACGAGCTCGAAGCCGGCATGCGAGTGGAGGCCGTGCTCCGGCCCGAGGCCGAGCGTACCGGCTCCATCCTCGATCTCCGGGGATTTCGGCCGGCGTCGTAACGGTCCCGTATCCTTCCCTCGTGAGCGCGCGCACGTGCGAGCGGTGCGGCACGCCGCTCCCGCCCGAGGCCCGGTTCTGCCCCCGCTGCGGGGCCTGGGTGGCCCAGGAGGAGGACGAGGCCGGCGAGGAGCGGAAGGTCGTCACGATCCTCTTCGCGGACATCGCCGGATCGACCCAGCTGGCCGCGCGGCTGGATCCCGAGCGGTTCCGCGAGGTGATGGGCGCCTTCTACCAGCTGGCCTCGGACGAGCTGTCCTCCCTTCGAGGTCGGGCCGAGAAGTTCGTGGGGGACGCGGTGATGGCCGTGTTCGGCCTCCCCCATGCCCACGACGACGACGCGCTCCGAGCGGTCCGGGCGGGCCTGTCGATCAGGGACCGAGTGGAGAAGCTCGGGGAGCGGCTGGGCCTGGGCTCCCCGCTCCAAGTGCGGGTGGGCATCAACACCGGGGCCGTGGTGGCCAACATGGCTCCGGCCGACGACTTCCTGGTCTCGGGGGCGGCCGTGAACCTGGCCGCCCGGCTCCAGCAGGCCGCGGACCTCGGCGAGGTCTTGGTCGGCGAGACCACCTGGCTCCTGACCCGGCACGCGGCCTCGTTCGGCGAGTCCCGGCGGGTGGCGGCCAAGGGGTTCGCGGACGAACGCGCGGCGATCCCGGTCCTCTCGCTGACGCCCCGCTCCTCGCGGCGGACCATCCCGTTGGTGGGGCGGCGCCGCGAGCTCGAGCTCGTGCGGAGCGCCTTCGAGCGGGCCGTGGAGACCTCACGGGCCCACCTGGTCACCATCGTCGGCGAGCCCGGGATCGGGAAGAGCCGCCTGGTGCAGGAACTGCTCGCCGGGATGCCCGAGGACGCCGTGGTGATGTTCGGCCGGGCCAGCGAGTTCGGCGAGGATCCAACGTTCGCCCCGCTGATCGACATGGTGCGCCGCCGGTTCGGGCTCGGTGGCGAGGCGTCCGAGGACGAGCTCCGCCGGCGCCTCGACGAGATTGTGCGCGGCTGCTGTGACCCGGCCGACGTCGACCGCGTGGTGGCACAGCTCGGCTTGCTCCTCGGCGTCGGGGAGGAAGCGCGGCAGCGGACCCAGTACCGGGCCGCGGAGATCCGGGCCGGCCTGGTGTCGCTGGTGGAGGGCCTGTCACGCTCGGGACCGGTGGTGGTAGTCCAGGAGGACCTGCACCTGGCCCGGACGCCGCTGTTCGATGTGCTCGAGGAGTTGGTCCGGGAGAGTCGGCGCCTGCCGCTTACGGTCGTCGCGGTGGCCCGGGAGGACCTGCTCCGGGAGCGGCCGGGCTGGGGTGCCGGCGCGTCCGACGCCATGGTCCTCCGGCTGGAGCCGCTCGCGTACCGCGAGTCGCTGGACCTGGCCGCGGGCGCGGCCGGGACCCCGATCGACGAGATCACCGCGGACCGGATCGCCCGCGAGGCGGGCGGCAACCCGTTCTTCATCGTCGAGACCACGGGCATGTTGCTCCACGAGGCCGACGCTCACACCCACGGGGTGCGGGGGCGCACCTCGTCGCTGGCCCCCACCGTGCAGGCCGTGGCCGCCTCGCGGATCGACCACCTGGCCGAGCCGGCCCGGAACGTGATCCGGGTGGCCTCGATCTTCCCCGGCGGGGCGTTCCACGAGTCGAAGCTCGGCCTGGTCGTCGACGCGGGCCCCGAGGTGCTGTCGACGCTCGAGAACGAGGAGCTCCTGGTCCGCGACGAGGAGTTCCGGGGCCGGTGGCGGTTCCGGCACGAGCTGCTCCGCGAGGTGGCCTACGACAGCCTGCCCAAGCGGGCCCGGCGCCGGTTCCATGAGCGGGTGGCCGAGGGCCTGGACGAGCTGGAGGCTGCGGAGCGGCACGCGCAGGAGGTGGCCTACCACCTCGAGGAAGCCGCCAAGGCGACCCTCGATCTGGATCCCGAGGACCGGGACCCGGCCCGCCGGGCCGAGGCCGCCCTCCGCCGGGCCGGCGACCTGGCCCGGCGCCGGATGGAGAACCGGGCCGCCATCGACCTGTACGAACGGGCCCTGACCATGGCCGGCCCGCAGGAGGGTTGGGGGCCCGACGAGTCCCGCATCCTCGCCGGGATGGGGGAGGCCCGGTACTGGCTCGGCGAGTACGAGGACGCCGAGGCACTGCTGTCCCAGGCCCTGGACCGCGCCGACGGAGACCCGTGGACCCGGGCCCTGGCCGGGCGGTTCCTGGCCGACATCACGCTGAACATCCACGGCGACATCGACGGCGCGGACGAGCGGTTCCGAGGGGCCCTCGAGGCCGCCGAGGAGCTCGGCGACCCGTGGGCCATGGCCCGGACGCTCCTGATGGCCGGGTGGGTGGGGTACTGGCGCGAGGACATGGGCGCGGCCCGACGGACCTTCGAGGAGGCGCTCCGGATCGCCAGGGAGAACCCGCAGCACGACACGTGGGGGGAAGCGCGGGCCCTGATCTCGCTGGCCGGGGTGACCTCCGCCGAGGGCGACCCGGTCGGCGTGCTCGAGCTGGCCGAACCGGCGCTGGCCCTCGGCCGGGAGCTCGGCGACGCGTTCACCATCGCCACGGCCCAGGAGCGGCGGAGCAACGCGTTCCGGGCGATGTGGCGGCTGGACGAGGCGCTGGCCTGCTCCAGCGAGGCCGTGCGGATCTACCGGGACCTCGGCGCCAGGTGGGAGCTGGCCTCCGCCCTCGGTGACCGGGGCACCGTGCTTCGCCTCCTGGAGCGGTACGAGGAGGCCAAGGCGGACCTCCACGAATCGTACGGGCTGTGCGTCGAGCTCGGGGACAGGGCGCTCATCGCCTGGAACGCCGCAGAGCTGGCCATCACGCTGACGCTCCGCGGGCGGCTGGAGGAAGCCCGAGCCGTGATCGACGACCCGGCCCTTCCCGACACCGAGGGAGCACCGGGAGACCGCCCGGCGCTCCTGTGGGCCCGGTCGCTGATCCGTCTCGCCGAGGGCCACCTCGATACCGCCAGGGCGCTGGCCCTGGAGGCGCTGGCCATCAATCGCGACCACGGGCAGGAGCGCGCCGTGGCCGTCTCGGTCTGGTGGATCGCCTCGCTGTTCGGCACGGAGACCGTCGGCGGCGACGAGGAGGTGGCCCGGGCCAAGAAGCTCCTCGAGGAGACCGAATGGGTCCGGGCGTTCCACGAGGTCGAGCAGGTCCGGGGCGCGCTGGCGGCGGTCGGATAGGCTCCCGGCCGTGGACTTCGACCTGAGCCCGGAGCAGGAGGAGTTCCGAAAGGCCGTCCGCCGGTTCGCCGAGGACCTCATCGCCCCGCGGGCCGAGGAGATGGACCAGGCCGGGGAGCTCCCCATGGACGTTGTGGAGCAGATGGCCGAGCTCGGGCTGTTCGGCCTGCCGTTCCCTGAGGAATACGGCGGCCAGGGCGCCGACTTCCTCACGCTGGTCGTGGCCATCGAGGAGCTGGCCCGGATCGACTCGTCGATCGCCATCACCCTCGAGGCGGCGGTCGGTCTCGGGGCCAACCCGATCTACCGCTTCGGAACCGAGGAGCAGAAGCAGCGGTGGCTGGCGCCGATGGCGCGGGGGGAGATCCTCGGCGCGTTCGGCCTCACCGAGCCGGGGGGTGGCTCCGACGCGGAAGCCACCAAGACCACGGCGCGCCTCCAGGACGGGCAGTGGGTCATCAACGGCTCCAAGGCGTTCATCACGAACAGCGGCACGCCGATCTCGAAAGTGGCCACGATCACCGCGGTCACGGGCACGAGGGAGGACGGCTCGAAGGAGATCTCCGCGATCATCGTGCCCTCCGACACGCCGGGATTCACGGTGGGGCGGTCGTACCGGAAGGTGGGGTGGCACGCGTCGGATACCCACGAGCTGGCGTTCGACGACTGTCGGGTGCCCGAGGAGAGCCTCTTGGGTGAGCGGGGGCGTGGCTTCGCCCAATTCCTGGCGATCCTCGACGAGGGACGCATCGCCATCGCCGCGCTCGGGGTCGGACTGGCCCAGGGGGCGCTGGAGGAGAGCGTGAAGTACGCCACCGAGCGGGAAGCCTTCGGTCGCCGGATCGGCGCGTTCCAGGGGATGCAGTTCAAGGTCGCCGACATGCAGGTCCGCGTGGAGACGGCCCGGCTGGCCACGTACAAGGCCGCGTGGCTCCGAGATATGGGCCGGCCGTTCAAGGCCGCGGCGTCGCTGGCGAAGCTCTACGCCAGCGAGATCGCGGTGACGTGCGCCCGCGAGGCCGTGCAGGTGCACGGGGGCTACGGGTTCATCGAGGAGTACCCGGTGGCCCGGTTCTACCGCGACTCCAAGGTGCTGGAGATCGGTGAGGGCACCAACGAGATCCAGCGGATCCTGATCGCCCGCGACCTCGGCCTGCCCGGCACCGAGCTTTGAGGGAGGGCAACCTCAAGTCGGCCCCCCGGCCGGGCCGATGCTTGAATGACACGGGCGGAGAGGTCAGGCTGACAGGCGCCCGCGACTCAGGGGATTGAGGAGCGCATGATCGAAGCGAGCCGGGGATCGCCGGTCCGCCGGCTCCGGCATGCCGCCGGGGCCGTCCTCGTCGTGCTCGCCCTCCTCCAGGTCGTTCCCGGCCCGGTGGGGGCCCAGACCACCCAGACCCAGCGGGAGCTGGACCAGGCCCGCCGGGAGCTGGAGGAGCTGGAGAAGGGGCTGGAGCGCGCCAAGGCGCGGGTCGAGCAGGTCCGAGCCGCCATCACCAGCCTCAACAACCAGATCTCCCAGCTCACGGTCCACATCGAGGCGCTCCGGTCGGCGAAGGCGGCAGCGGAGGAAGCGATCGAGCGCTCCCGGAACAAGGCCCTGGAGCTCCAGGGCACGCTCAACGCCCGAGCTCGCGACGTGTACATGCGCGGCCCGGCAGGGGTGGTAGAGCTGCTGCTCGACGCCGATTCGCTGAACGACCTGGCCGACCGGTTCAACTTCCTCGACGCCCTGACCCGGAAGGACGCCGGCCTGGCGGAGGGGCTCGAGGTGCAGCGCCAGGAACTCACCGACCTCCGCCGGTCCCTGACGGAGTACGAGGTCGATCTGGACCAGCAGCTGGCCAGCCTGGAGGGCAAGGACCGGCAGCTGGAGGCGAAGTGGGAGCGGGAGGCGACCCTCAAGGCCGACTACCAGGAGCGCGTGGACGAAGCCCGGGAGATCGTCGAGCGCCTCACGGAGAAGGCCAAGCGCGAGTTCGAGGCGCAGTTCGGGATCGTCGGCAGTGGCACCGTGGGACCGCCGCCCTCAGCCGATGGGCCGTTCTACTTCTGCCCGGTCGACCCGCCGCGGTCCTACATCGACGACTTCGGGTTCCCTCGGGTGGGGCACACCCACCAGGGCAACGACATCTTCGCTCCGGCCGGGACCCCGATCCGTGCCCCGTTTGCCGGGCGGGCCGAAGAGAGCTTCAACGGCCTGGGCGGGACCTCGGTGCACGTGTACGCCGATGCCAACGGCGACTACGTGTACAACGCCCACCTGTCGAAGCATGTGGGCGTGGACGGCCAGCACGTGGAGCCCGGCGACATCATCGGCCTGGTCGGGAACACCGGGAACGCCGCCAGCACCCCGCCCCACGACCACTTCGAGTACCACCCCGGGGGCGGCTCCGCTGTCAGCCCATACGTGTACCTCAACGAGGTATGCGGGGTCGGCGGCCAGGGCTTCTGACGCACGACCCATCCCTATACTTCTGGCGACGCCGGAGGCGCCCATGACCCCGGACAAGCCCTGGATCTTCCGCACCTACGCGGGCTACGCCACCCCCCGTCAGACCAACGAGCGGTTCCGGGCCAACCTGGCCAAGGGCCAGACCGGGCTCTCGATCGCCTTCGACCTCCCCACGCAGTGCGGCTACGACTCGGATCACGCGATGTCGCGGGGCGAGGTCGGCCGGGTCGGGGTGCCGGTCGGCCACCTCGGTGACATGCGGACGGTGCTCGACGGCATCCCGTTGGCCGAGATGAACACCTCGATGACCATCAACGCCACCGCGGTGTGGCTGCTGGCGCTGTACGTGGCCGTGGCCGAGGAGCAGGGTGCCGACCGCAGCGCGTTGGCGGGGACAACCCAGAACGACATCCTCAAGGAGTACCTGTCGAGGGGGACGTACGCGTTCCCGCCCGCGCCCTCGATGCGGCTCACCGCCGATCTGGTCACGTGGACCCTTCGTGAGGTGCCGCGGTGGAACCCGATCAATGTGTGCTCGTACCACCTCCAGGAGGCCGGCGCCGATCCGGTGCTGGAGGCCGCGTTCACGATGTCGAACGCGATCGCGGTGGTGGACGCGGTCCGGGCCACCGGGCGTGTGATCGACGACGATGTGCCCCGGCTGGTCGGCCGGATGTCGTTCTTCCTGAACGCCGGGATCCGATTCGTCGAGGAGTTGTGCAAGGTTCGGGCCATGGCCCGGCTGTGGGACCGGATCTGCCGCGAGCGGTACGACGTCGAGGACCCGGGGCTCCGGCGGTTCCGGTACGGCGTCCAGGTGAACTCGCTGGGGCTGACCGCGGAGCAGCCCGAGAACAATGCGTACCGGATCTTTCTGGAGATGCTGGCGGTGACGCTGTCGCAAGACGCCCGGGCCCGGGCCGTCCAGCTGCCGGCATGGAACGAGGCCCTCGGCCTGCCCCGGGCCTGGGACCAGCAGTGGTCGCTCCGGGCCCAGCAGATCCTGGCGTACGAGTCCGACCTGCTCGAGCACGAGGACCTATTCCGCGGCTCGAAGGTGGTCGAGGAGCTCACCGACCGGATCGAGACGGAGGCCTGGGAGGAGATCGGCCGGGTTGAGGAGCGGGGGGGCTCGGTCGAGGCCCTCGGCTACATGAAGGAGCGGCTGGTACAGGCTCACGCCGAGCGGATCCGCCGGGTCGAGGCTGGCGAACGTGTTGTCGTCGGGGTGAACAGGTTCACCGAGACCGAGCCCTCGCCGCTCGTCGAAGGCCTCGGCGAGGGCTTCGCCTTTCACGAGGTCGATCCGCAGGCCGAGGCCGAGCAGGTCGAGGGGCTGGCCCGGTGGCGGCGGGACCGCGACGAGGCCTCGGTTCGGCGGGCCCTCGACGCGCTTCGGACGGCGGCCGAGGGTGAGGGCGAGCTGGTCGGCGTGTCGATCGACGCGGCCCGAGCCGGCGTAACCACCGGCGAATGGGCGGCCGCGCTGCGCGAGGTGTTCGGCGACTACCGGGCGCCGACCGGGATCTCGGCACCGACGGCCGGCGGGTCCGAGGCGGACCTCGAGGCCGCG
>DASQWG010000075.1:0-3219 GCA_035640375.1 Actinomycetota bacterium | reverse complement strand
CCCCCGCCACACCCCTCGGAGCCGGGCGGGCAGGGCCACGGCGACCAGCTCCGAACCATCGAGCGGCGGCATCGGCAGCAGGTTGAACACCGCGAGTACGGTGTTGACGAGGATCCACACCACCAGGAACTGGGCGGTGCGGAACGAGAGGAACGTGGTCCCCCGCAGCGTGAGAACCGCCGCGCCCGCGAGGACGGCGTTCGTGATCGGCCCCGCCAGTGACACCAGCAGCATGTGCAGGCGCGGCCGGCGGAGCTTCGCCGAGTTCACCGGAACCGGCTTGGCGTAGCCGAACACCACCCCGCTCCCCGTGCCGACGAGCGCGAGCACGATCAGAAGACCCGGAAGGATGACGGTTCCGAACGGGTCGACGTGGCGGATCGGGTTGAGCGTCAGCCGCCCCGCTCGGCGGGCGGTGGGATCGCCGAAGGCGGCTGCGGTGGCCGCGTGGCTGACCTCGTGGAGGACCACCGCGACGACGAGTGACACGATGACGAAGGCCGCGGTCCAGCCGTCGAAACTCATCCGCGCTCAGGCATCCCGCCACCGATAGACGAGCGGCGGCCGCTCGGGGCGGGAGTCCGATGCCTTCAGCGCCGCGTTGACCGCGGCGGTCGCCGCTGCGGCGAACTTCTCGTCCCTGGCGTGGATCTCGCCGATCGGCTTTCCCTCCTCCAGTCGGTCGCCGACCTTGGCCCGCAGGACGATGCCGACGGCCGGGTCGATGGGGTCCCCCTTCCGACGTCGCCCGGCCCCCAGGGCCACGGCCGTGCGACCCACCGCCTCCGCGTCGACGGCGGAGAGATAGCCGCTCCGCTCGGCCTCCAGCGGCACCGTCACGGGCGCGGCCGGGAGGACGGCGACGGGATCCTCGACCACGGCCGGGTCACCGCCCTGGGCCTCCACCATCCGCCGGAACGACTCCAGCGCCGCTCCCGACGACACCGCCTCATCGGCCCGCCGGCGAGCCTCGGCCGCTTCGATCTTCAGCAGGGCGACCTGGGCGGCCACGGCGAACTCGAGCGTCAGGTCGGCGAGCCGACCGGGACGCTGGCCCCGGAGCACCTCCACGGCCTCGACGATGTCGAGGGCGTTCCCCACAGCCTCGCCGAGGGGCTGGGACATGTCGGTGACGGCGGCCCGGGCCGACCGGCCCCACCCCTTGGCCAGGTCGACGCACGCCGTCGCCAGTGCGTCGGCGTCCTCGGGCGTCTTCATGAACGCCCCGCTCCCGGCCTTCACGTCCAGGAGGATCAGGTCGCTCCCCACGGCCAGCTTCTTGCTCATGACGCTGGCCGCGATCAGCGGCACGCTGGGCACGGTGGCCGTGGCGTCGCGCAGCGCGTACAAGGCGCCGTCGGCCGGAACGAGGTTCTTCGTCTGGGCCGCCACGGCGCACCCGACCTCCTCGACCTGACGCTCCAACTCTTCGGGCGAGAGGTCGGTCCGGAACCCCGGGATGGCCTCGAGCTTGTCGAGCGTCCCACCGGTGTGCCCCAGGCCCCGCCCCGACAGCTTCGCCACGGCCAGCCCGAGCGAGGCCGCCAGCGGAGCGAACACCAGCGTGACGCCGTCCGCCACCCCGCCCGTGGAATGCTTGTCGACCTTCGGTCGCGACACGCCGTCCAACGGCAGCGTCGCACCCGAGTCGACCATGGCCCTGGTGAGCGCCACGGTCTCCTCGGTGTCGAGGCCGCGGACGAACGCGGCCATCAGCCAGGCTGCGGCCAGGTAGTCCGGAACCTCCTCGTTCGCGTACCCGAGGACGACGGCACGGATCTCGTCCTCGGTCAGCGGTTTGCCGTCGCGCTTTCGGGCGACGACGTCGCGGGGGTCGGCCACGTCAGCCCACCCCGAGGTCCGCGGCGAACGACGTTCCGGCCAGGCCGTCCGGGGCCACCCCGAACAGGGAGGCGACCGTGGCCCCGAGGTCGGCGAAGGTGTCCCGGACCCCGAGGTCGAGGGCGGCCCGGCCGGCCAGCCCGCCACCCGCCACCAGCACCGGGGTGTGCTCGCGGGTGTGGTCGGTAGACTCGTCGGTCGGGTCGCACCCGTGATCCCCGGTAAGGAACAGCAGGCCGTCGCCGACAGCGGTCACCAGCTCGGGGACACGCCGGTCGAAGGCCTCCACGCAACGAGCGTACCCTTCCGGGTCGTTTCGATGCCCGTACTTCGTGTCGAAGTCGACGAGGTTCGTCACCACCAGAACATCGTCCTCCCGGCCCAGGTACTTCACCGTCAGGTCGACGCCGTGGTCGTTCGACTCTGAGTGCTCGGAGTCAGTGAGCCCCCGCCCGGCGAAGATGTCGGGGATCTTGCCCACGCCGAACACGGGCGTGCCGGCCTCGAGGATCCGGTCGAGGTAGGTGGGCCCGAACGGCTCCACGGAGAAGTCCCGCCGCTCGTGGGTCCGGGCGAACGCGCCGGGCTCTCCCTCGAACGGCCGGGCGATCACCCGGCCGACCCGGTGCTCGCCGTCGAGGATCCGACGGGCCACCCGGCACCACTCGTACAGGCGTTCCAGCGGAACCACGTCCTTGTTCGCAGCGATCTGGAACACGGAATCGGCGCTCGTGTAGACGATCGGACGTCCCGTCCCCATGTGTTCCTCGCCGAGGCGGTCGATGATCTCGGTGCCCGAGGCCGCCTCGTTCCCCAGCACCGGGAGGCCGATCGCCCGCTCGAACGGCTCGATCACCTCGGGCGGGAACCCGTCTGGGTACGTGGGGAACGGGCGCTCGACCACCAACCCGCCGATCTCCCAGTGCCCGGTGGTGGTGTCCTTCCCGGCCGACCGCTCCCGCATCTTCCCGTGCGCGGTCCCGGTCTCGGCCCTCGGCTCGATGCCCGGTGCCTCGGTGAGCAGCCCGAGGCCGAGGCCCGCCAGGTTCGGCGCGCCGATGCCGCCCACGGCTCTCGCGGTGTTGCCGATCGTGTCCGAACCCTCGTCGCCGTACGCCGCGGCGTCGGGGGCCTCCCCCACCCCGAACGAGTCGCACACCAGGAGCAGGACCTTCATCCGGCGGTCCTGGCCGGCCGCCGGCGGGCCCGCGGGTGGGCCTCGAAGTACACCTCGCGGAGGCGGTCCTTGGTCACGAGCGTGTAGATCTGGGTGGTGGCCACGCTGGCGTGGCCGAGCAGCTCCTGGACGACCCGCACGTCGGCGCCGCCCTCCAGGAGGTGCGTGGCGAAGGAGTGGCGCAGCATGTGCGGGGTCAC
>DASQWG010000074.1:0-3182 GCA_035640375.1 Actinomycetota bacterium | reverse complement strand
GGCCCGCGGCATCACCGGCGAGATCATCACGGCGATGATCCGGAGGGCCTCGGCCGAGGCGAACAGGCATGCCTCAAGCTCCGCCCGGCGCGCCTCGTCCTTGGCCAGGGCCCACGGGGCCACCTCCACCAGGTACCGATTCACCTCGCCCACGAACGCCCACACGGCGGCCAGGCCGCCGGTGAGGTCCATGGCCAGGACCCGCTCGTCGTACTCGGCGGCCGCCGCCCGGGCGGCCCCGGCCAGCCGCCCCTCGGGCCCGGTGGTGGCCGGCGGCTCCGGCACCCGGCCCTCCACGTACTGGTCGAGCATCGCCAGGACCCGGGAGGCCAGGTTCCCGAGGTCGTTCGCCAGGTCCGCGTTGTACCGCGCCACCATCGACTCCCACGAGAACGAGCCGTCCTGTCCGAACTGGATCTCCCGGAGGAAGTAGTACCGGTAGGCGTCCACGCCGAAGTGGTCGACGAGCTCGAACGGATGGATGCCGGTGAGTCGGGTCTTCGACATCTTCTCCCCGCCGACCAGCAGGAACCCGTGGGCCCACACCTGCCTGGGCGGCTCCACCCCCGCCGCCATCAGCATCGCCGGCCAGTAGATCGCGTGGAAGCGGATGATGTCCTTCCCGATGAGGTGGACGTCGGCCGGCCACATCCGATCGAACCGCTCGGTGTCATCGGCGTAGCCGGCCGCCGTGATGTAGTTCGTCAGCGCGTCGAACCACACGTAACACACGTGCTTCGGGTCCCATGGCAGCGGC
Source organism: Actinomycetota bacterium (assembly GCA_035640375.1). GTDB lineage: Bacteria > Actinomycetota > UBA4738 > UBA4738 > CALAEC01 > CALAEC01. The sequence goes on along the minus strand of DASQWG010000074.1, from coordinate 2,425 downwards.
ACGCCCCAGGCGAACGACGTCCGGGAGATCGAGAAGTCCCGGAGGCCTCCCTTGATCAGCGAGAGGACCTCGTTCCGCCTGGCTTCTGGCTCCACCGCCTCGTGATGGGCCTCATAGTGCTGGAGGAGCCGGTCCTGGTAGGCGGAGAGGCGGAAGAAGTAGTTCTCCTCCGACATGGCCTCCACCGGCGTGCCGTGGATCGGGCACATCCCGCCGACCAGTTCGTCCTCGGTGTAGTAGGCCTCGCACGAGACGCAGTACAACCCCTCGTAGGTGCCCAGGTAGATGTCGTCCCGGCCGTTCTCGTACACGGCCGTGAGGAGCTTGGCCACGGCCTTCTCGTGGCGGGGCTCGGTGGTTCGGATGTAGTCGTCGTAGGCCACGTCGAGGCGCGCCCACACCTCCCGCCACCGTGGCTCCATCCGGTCCACGAATTCCTGCGGCTCCAGCCCCTGGTCCCGGGCCGCCTGGGGGACCTTCTTCCCGTGCTCGTCGGTGCCCGTGAGGAAGAACACCTCCTCGCCGCGGAGGCGGTGGTACCGGGCCACGAAGTCGGTGGCCACGGTGGTGTAGGCGTGCCCGATGTGCGGCACGTCGTTCGGGTAGTAGATGGGCGTGGTGACGTAGAAGACGTCCTTGGGCATCGCGGGCGATTGTCCCACGAGTTCAGCGACGCCGGAGCGAGGCCTCGTACAGCGCGCGCTTCGACACGCCGGCCTCTTCGGCCACCCGGGCGGCCGCCTCTTTCCTCGAGAGGCCCTCGGCGGTGAGGGCCTCGACCCGTGCGCCCAGGGTCTCCAGGTCGGCCTCGGGGCGCTCGGCGGCGCCCTCGATGACCACCACGACCTCGCCGAGTACCTCCTCGGCCAGTCGGCCCGGGAGCTCGGACAGCCGGCCCCGGAGCGCTTCCTGGTGCACCTTGGTGAGCTCCCGGACGACGGCGGCCCGGCGGTCGCCCAGGGTGGCCAGGGCGTCGGCCAGGAGATCGCGCAGGCGGCGAGGCGACTCGAACAGGACCACGGTCCTCGGATCGTCGGCCAGCGCGGTCAGCCTGGCTCGCCGCTCCCCCTCCTTGCGCGGGAGGAAGCCCTCGAAGGCGAACCGCGCGGTGGGGAGGCCCGAGATCACCAGGGCGGCGATGGCCGCGGAAGGGCCCGGCACCACGTCCACGGGGACGCCCTCCCCCACGCAGGCCACCACGAGCCGGTACCCCGGGTCGGACAGGCCCGGCATGCCGGCATCGGATACCACGGCCACGTCGCGTCCGGCCCGGAGCTGGTCGAGCAGGAACGGCACCTGCCGCCGCTCGTTGCCCTCGTTGAACGTCAGGAGCCGCCGCGCGGGCACGCCAAGGTGCGAGAGCAGCTTCCGGGTCCGCCGCGGGTCCTCGCAGGCGATCAGGTCCACCGCTTGGAGCGTACGCGCGGCACGATCCGACGAGTCGGCGAGGTTCCCGATCGGGGTCCCCACGAGCCAGAGCGTGCCGGGCATCGCTCCCATTATCCGGTCGGGCGTGCGCTACTCGGCGTGGGGCGGCATGAACGCGGGGAGGATCGCCGAGAGGAGCGGAGCGATGACGCGATCCTGGGCGGGCCGCCCGCCGGAGAAGATCGACCGGATCGCGGCCTCGGCGGCCACGGACCCGGTGATGCCGACGTGCGTGGCCGCGATGTCGAGGCTGGTGGCCCCGGGCATGTCGCGACCCTCGGGAGCCACGATGGCGTCGGCGCTGGCGAACAGCAGGACCCCCGCGGTCTCCGGCGGAAGCGGCTCCGCGAAGACCTCCTCGAGACCGTTCGCTCGGGCCAGGGTCTCCCGGGCCAGCGGCTCGTCCGGATCGAAGGTTCCGAAGCCCAGCACCCGAGAGAACCACGACGTCACCCGCAGCGCGTCGGCCCCGATCCGACCCGGCCCGTCGACGCGAGGGAGCGGGTACCCGACCGGCGAGTGCGGGAACCCGGCCAGGGCGACCAGGGCCACGACACCCTCGGCACGGCCCCGGGCGGCGGCCCGCCAGGCGATCACCGCCCCCTGCGAGTGGGTCACCACCACGATCGGGGCGCCGCCGGTCTCCTGACGGATGGCCACCAGCTGGGCGTCGAAGGCGTCGACGAGCTGGCCGATCGGCTCCTGGGTGGCCCGCGCCGCGTACGGCCGGTGCAGCCGGATCGGGCAAGGGGCCTCACCCTGCGGGGCGTCGCCGTCGGGTCCCCGGTACGAGAAGTAGAACACCCGCTCGCACGGGAACCCGAGGGCCGCCGGGTCGATCCGGAACGCCGCCCCATCTCCCGTCGCGGTATCAACGCCCGGCACGATGAACAGCGAGGCCTCCGCTCCGACGGGTGCCTGGGCGCCGGCTGGAGGAACCAGCAGTGCCGCGGCCAGAAGGAACCCCGTGGCCACTGCCGTCTTCGTCTTCGGCGCG
>DASQWG010000073.1:0-2943 GCA_035640375.1 Actinomycetota bacterium | reverse complement strand
CAGGAACAGCCCGAGCTGGGCCCGCCGGTCCGGCGTCAGGCCCAGGATGCTCTCGCCGTCGAGCAGCACGTCGCCGCGGGCGACCGCGTAGCCCGGCCGGCCCATGATCACGCCAGCCAACGTGGACTTCCCAGATCCGTTCGGGCCCATCAGCGCGTGGACCTCGCCCTGCAGAACCGTGAGATCCACGCCACGCAGGATCTCCCGTCCCTCCACCGCCACGTGCAGGTCGCGGACCTCGAGGCTCGTCTTCTGCTCGCTCATGTGATCTCCACCTTCACCTCGTCGTCTTCCACCTTCACCGTGTACACCGGCACCGGCAGCGTCGCCGGAAGCGACCGGGGTTTGCCGGTGTCCAGGTCGAACACCGAGCCGTGCCGGGGACACTCGATCGTGCCGAAGTCCCCGTCGATCTCGCCCTCGTGGAGGTGGGCGTGGGCGTGCGAGCAGATATCTCCCACGGCCCGGAAGCCCTCCTCGCCGAGGTTGGCCACCGCGATCTCGTGCCCGTCGATCTCGAACCGCCGGGCCTCTCCCTCGGGGATGTCGCTCACCCTGGCCACCGTCACCAGCGCCATCACCCCTCCAGCTCGGACTCGATGGCCCGCTCCAGGCCCTCACGGACCTCGGCCAGGGCGATGCGGTCCAGGACCTCGCGGAAGAACCCATACACGATCAGCCGCTCGGCCTCGTGGGGCGGGATGCCCCGGCTCTCGAGGTAGAACAGCGCGTTCTCGTCAACCGGGCCGACGCTGGCCGCATGCCCGCACCGGACCGGGTCGTTGGTGAGGATCTCGAGGTTGGGGACCGAGTCCGCCTTGGCCCGGTCTGACAGCAGCACGTTGCGGTTCGTCTGGTACGCGTCGCACCGGTGGGCGTCCTTCTCGATGATGACCGTGCCCGTGTACACGGCCCGGGAGGCGTCCTTCAGAGCCCCCTTGTACAGGAGGTCGCTCGCGGTCTCGTTCCCGACGTGGTCCTGGATCGATCGATGGTCGAAGTGCTGGGTGGCGTCGCCGAAGTACATCCCCAGCATCTCGCTGGAGCCGCGGTCGCCCTCGAGGACGGTTTCGGCCTCGGACCGGGACAGGCTCGCCCCCAGCGTGACCACCAGCGTGCGGACCTCGGCGTCGCGGGCCACGGTGGCGCGCTGGACCGACAGGTGGGTGACGCCCTGGCCCCACTCCTGGAGGCACACGTAGCTCACCCTGCTGTTCGGCCCGGCGTGGATCTCGACCACGGCGTTCGACAGCGCCCGCTCGAGGTCCGGCGAGGCGAACCGGTCGATGAACGTGACCTCGGCGTCCTCCTCGGCCACCAGGACGGTGTGGGGGAATACCGCGGCGCCGTCGGCGTCGAGGTAGGTCAGGGTCTGGAGCGGCAGCTCGAGCGTAACGCCGGCGGGGACGTACACGAACGTGCCGCCGGTGCGGAACGCGGCATGGAGCGCGGTGAACCTGGTGCGGTCGGCGGGGACCAGGCTGTGCAGGTATCGCTCCACCAGCTCGGGATGGGCCCTGGCGGCCGTATCGAGGTCGGCCAGGATGATCCCTCGCTCGGTGGCGGTGACCCCGAGCTGTGTCGAGATCACCTCGGAGTTCCGTTGGATCTGGAGCCCGGCCCGCTCGCCGGCGACGCCGGCCGCGGCCAGGAGGCCGTGCCGGTCCACCGCCTCTGGCCCGCCGCCCTCCGCGAACGGCACGAAGTCGAGGTCGAAGCCGGTGAGGTCCGTGTACCGCCATTCCTCGGTCTCCGGCGAGGGCACCGGGAGGTCCTCGAAGGCCTCCAGGGCCTGCTCGCGGAGCGCGGTCACGAAGTCAGGCTGTCCGTCTGAGGACGGCAGCGTCGTTCGACCGAAGCCGCTGGTGGTGAGGGTGTCACTCATGGTCGCCGCTCGCTCTCAGTCTATCGGCGGCGATTCCGACCGTCCAGGTCGGAATTACGTTTCGGCGGCGACCGCGAACAGCGGTGGGGTCTCGAGGAGGCCGAGGATGCGGGGCGGGGCCATCCTGCGGGCCCACTCGACGTCGCGGAGCCGCTCCAAGCGGATGCCCGACCACCCGGCCCGGCGGACCGCCTCGAGCAAGGGTGCCGGCGTGGCCGCCCCGGCCAGCGGGAGGGCGGCCTGCATCTCGGCGTCGTAGTGGTCGTGGTGGTCGTGCGGGATCCCCAGGACCCGGCGAACCACCTCGGCGGCACGCTCCCGGAGGCTCTGGGCCAGACCCCCCTCGATCCCCTCGAGCACCAGCAGGCGACCGCCGGGTCGGGTCACCTGACGCCACGCCGCCATCGACCCGACCGGGTCGGGGTTGGTCCACAACATGTTTCGCTCGACCACCGCGTCGAACGGGCCGGTCGGTGGCCGGTCGGCGGAGCCGATGACGAACTCAACGGCGTGGCCGGCCAGCTTCTGGCGCGCCCTGGCCAGCATGCCCTCGGACAGATCGAGCGCGGTCACCCGGTAGCCGAGCTCGGCCAGGAGGGCCGTGATCGAGCCGGTGCCGGCGCCGGCCTCGAGGACCCGGGCTCCCGGATCCGGCAGGGAGCGGCGCAACACGGCTCGCCACGCAGCGGCCTCGACCGGATCGGTCAGCGCGTGCGAGGGACTGCGGTCGTAGGTCTGGGAGTCCCGGTCCCAGTACTCACGGATGCGATCGCGAACGTCAGCCATTCGAGTTCGATGGTATCCGAGCGGGTCAGGACGAACCAGGCCGACCTCGCGGGCGTCTCACTCAGCGGAATGGAACGCGCGAAGCGGGCGAGCACGTGGCTGTTGGCTCTGATGCTGGCGGGCTGTGGGCGTCTCTCGACGAGCCCGATCGCGGGGCCGGTCTCGAGCCCGAGCGCGACCGCGTCCCCCGCTGGCCCGATGATCCCCATCCCGGAGGGAACCGTACGGCAGTCCAGTCTCGATCTGACCTTCCCGGACGGAACCTCGGCCAC
>DASQWG010000072.1:0-9339 GCA_035640375.1 Actinomycetota bacterium | reverse complement strand
CCCTCCACCCGGAGGATTCCCCGCTCCCGGGCCGCAGCCACCGAGCCGGCCTCGATCAGCGCGTCCGCCGGGACGACCTCGGCCCGGATGAACCCCCGGGCCATGTCGGTGTGGATCTCCCCGGCGGCGTCCACAGCCGTGGCGCCCTGGGGCACCAGCCAGGCCCGACACTCGCTCGATTCGATCGAATAGAACGTGATCAGGCCGAGGAGCCGCCGCGCGGCCGCGGCGATCCGGGCCGTCCCCCGCTCGTGCACGCCGTAGGCGTCGAGGAGCTCTGCCGCGTCCTCGTCGGGGAGGTCCTCGACCTCCTCCTCGAGCTTGGCACAGACCGCCACGACCTCGGCGTCGGGCGGCAGACCCGCGGCGTGCTTCGCCACCGCCTCGTCGGGCCGCCCGGCATCCTCCTCGCCGACGTTGAGGACGATCAGCATCGGCTTCGCCGTCAGGAGGAACTGGTCGCGGAGCCGTTCCAGATCCTCGGCCGGAAGCGCCCGGCGCACCGCGGTCCCCTCCTCCAGCGCCGTCACCGCCCGGGCCAACGCGTCGGCCCGCGCCCGCTCGACCCGGTCGCCGGTGCCGGCGGCCCGGCGTTCGGCCCGCCCGGCCGCCGCCGACGCCGTCTCCAGATCGGCCAGGGCCAGCTCGGTGAGCAGCGTGTCGAGATCCCGGGCCGGATCGAGGGACGCCTCAGGGTGCGGCGCGGTCTGCGACTCGAACGCCCGGAGGACGATCAGGAGCGCGTCCATCTCCCGGACGTGCCCCAGGAAGCGGTTGCCCAACCCTTCGCCTCGGTGCGACCCGCGCACCAGGCCGGCGATGTCGACGATGCGGATGTGGGCAGGCACGACCCGGTCGGGGCGGAGCACCTCGGCCAGACCGTCCAGCCGTCGATCGGGGACCAGGGCCTCCCCCACGTTCGGATCGACCGTCGTGAACGGGTGACCAGCCACCTGGGCGTGGGCCCTGGTCAGGGCGTTGAACAGGGTGGACTTCCCGGCGTTCGGAAGCCCGACGATACCGACCCGGAGCATGAGGCAGGTTCTATCCTGGGAGGCCAACCCGTGCCAGCGATGCGCACCCCCCGGACGGCCGCTCTGGTCATCGCGGCCATCACGCTCCTCGCGGGCGTCACGCGCTTCGTCGGACTGGGCCGGCCCGATCGGAAGGTGTTCGACGAGGTGTACTACGCCAGCGACGGCTGCTGGTACGCGGGGATCGACTACCGCGCTTGCGGGCTCGAAGCCGACGTGGAGCGGTCCTGGGTGCACCCGCCGCTGGGCAAGCAGCTCATCGCCCTGGGGATCGACGCCTTCGGCAACCGACCCCTCGGGTGGCGGGCCGCATCCGCGGTCGCCGGGGCCGTCACCGTGGCACTGGTCGGCTTCCTCGGGTTCCTGTTGTTCGGGTCGGCCCTGTGGGCCGGCCTGGCCGCGCTCCTGGCCTCGACCGAGCATCTCCTGTTCGTCCAGTCCAGGATCGCCATGCTCGACATCTTCCTGGCGATGTTCGTGGTGCTCGGCTTCACGCTGCTGGTGGCGGACCGTCGCCGCGCCGACCGCGAGGTGGAGCGGGGGCACGGCAGCGCGAGCCTGGGCGGGCGGTGGCGACCCTTGCTGCTCCTCTCGGGTGCCTCCTTCGGGGCCGCCATGGCCGTGAAATGGTCGGGCGTGCTCGCCCTGGTCGGCGCGGCCCTCCTGGCGGTGGCCTGGGCCCGAACGCGGGCTGCCCGATCGGAATCGCCGCTGGCGATGGCCCTCCGGCGGGAGGGACCGATCCTGTACCTCGGCCTGCTGGTGATGCCGCTCCTGGCCTATTCGGCGACGTGGATCCCGTGGCTGGCCGACCGGGGCTTCGACCTGGTCGAATGGGTGCGGCACCACGGCGACATGGCCGGCTATCACGTCACGCTGGACACCGTCGGCGAGGACGGGAAGCCGATCCACCCGTACATGTCGGCGGCGTGGACCTGGTTCTTCCTCCTCCGCCCGGTGGCGTACTTCTGGAGGGGCGACCCGTCGTGCTGCGCGGAGATCCTCGGGATCGGCAGCCCCGCCCTGTTCTGGGGCGCCCTGGTGTTCGTCCCGTATCTGGCGATCTCGTGGCGGATGCGCCGGGACTGGCGGGCCGGAGCGATCCTCGTCCCGGTGCTCAGTCAGTTCCTCCCGTGGCTGCTGGTCACCCGCCCCCTGTTCCTGTTCTACATGACGCCGGTGGCGCCGTTCCTGGCCCTGGGCGCCGTCTACGCCATCCGCGACGTGGCCGAAGCCCCGGTGGCCCGGTGGATCACGGCACCGGCCGCGGTGGTCCTCGCGGCGGTGGCGGTGGGGGTGTTCGTGTTCTTCTGGCCGGTGCTCACTGGCGACACGATCTCGCAGCAGGCGTGGTGGGACCGGATCTGGTTCTACCGCGGCGAGGGCCGCCTTCCGAACTGGGTGTGATGGTCACCCGTCGGCGGTTCGAGCAGCTCGCCGCCGAGGCGCTCGACGAGCTCCCGGCGTGGGTGCTGGAGCGACTCGAGAACGTCGAGGTGATGGTGGAAGACGAGCCGCCGCCGGGCCAGCACCTCCTCGGCGTGTACGAGGGCGTGCCGCTGACCCGGCGCGGCGAGAGCTACACCTGGGCGCTCCCCGACCGGATCACGCTGTTCCAGCGGCCGATCGAGCACGCGGCTCGAATGACCGGCGAGCGGGCCCTGAAGCGGGTGATCGCCGACACCGTGATCCATGAGGTGGCCCACTTCTTCGGGATCAGCGACGAACGGCTCCGCGAGCTCGGCCGGGATTGACGGCGGCTAGGATGATGGCCCGGTGGCGCGGATCACGCTGGTGCGGGGCGACATCACCGAGCAGGAGGTCGACGCCGTCGTCAACGCGGCCAACTCCAGCTTGCTGGGCGGTGGAGGGGTCGATGGCGCCATCCATCGCAGAGGTGGCTCGGCGATCCTCGACGAGTGTCGTCGGCTGCGCTCCGAACGGTACCCCGAGGGCCTCCCCACCGGCCAGGCCGTGGCCACGACGGCCGGGGACCTACCGGCGCGGTGGGTGATCCACACGGTCGGTCCGGTGTACTCGAAGTCGGAGGATCGTTCCGGCCTGCTGGCTTCGTGTCACACCGAGTCGCTTCGAGTGGCCGACGAGCTCGGCGCTCGGACCGTGGCGTTCCCGGCCATCTCCACGGGGGTCTATCGGTACCCGGTCGAGGAGGCCGCGGAGGTGGCGGTCGGAGCGGTCGCGACGGCGGACACCCGGGTGGAGGAGGTCCGGTTCGTGCTGTTCGACCAGCAGAGCTACGACGCGTTCGAGCGGGCGCTCGGGGAGGCCGGTCGCTGAGGCGCACGGTCGTGGCCGTCCTCCTCGCCGCGGCACTCCCGGCCGTGCCCGGCCGGGCTCAGGTCGGTCCCTCCCCGGTCGATCCGATCTACCGGATCGTGGTCTCGGTCCGGACCACCGCCGACGCCGTCCGCATCGCGGCCATCCGCCCCACGGTCCTGATCCGAGCGGAAGCTCGGCGCTCCCGGGGCGAGCGGGTCGCCAGGCTGCAGGGCTTCGGCCGCGGGCCGCTGCTGGTGACCCGACGCGCCGCGGCCCAGCGAGCTCGGGTCAGGTTCGTGGTCGGGGTCACCCCGGCCGATGCGGACCGGGTCGTGCTCCGGGTGCGGGCGGAAGGCACCGGGAGCACCCGGGTGGTCGTGCGCGCCGCCAACGTCCCCCCGGCCCGGCGGATCGGCTCGACGCACCTGGCCCACTCGGGGGTCCGCCGGGTCATCCTCCCCACAGCGGCGCTGGCCGCCGGAGGTCCGGCCCCCGGCACCGGGCCGCTTCCCCCCACCGTGCTGGCCTTCTACTACCCGTGGTACCGCGTCGGCGACTGGAGCGGGGGCATGCCGATCGCCCCGGACAACGTGAACCCCGAGCCGTACGACAGCGCCGACCCGGCGACCATCGACCGACACCTCCAGCAGGCCATCGATGCCGGCATCGACGGGTTCATCGTGTCGTGGTGGGGAACCGACACCCCGTGGGACGCGAACGTCGCCGCGCTCGAGGCTCGGATCCCGCCGGGCTTCACGTTCGCCCTCTACGTCGAGGTGTTCAGCCCGTGGTTCCGTAGCGAGGGGGACCTCGTCCGCGAGCTCGATCGGGCCCTCGACACCCACGGTGCCTCGGATCGATACTTGCGGATCGACGGCCGTCCCGTCCTGTACGTGTTCTCGAGCCACAACATTTTCCAGGAGCTCGGGACCGGCAGGAACCCCGGCTACCGCGAGGTGTGGTCCCGGGTCCTCGACGGCCTGGCCGCCGAAGGGCACGACCCGGTCGTGATCGGCGAGGGCCGGCCGTTCGACGTCGAGGACTTCGGCGTGTTCGACGGGATGCACGTGTACGGGACCGAGGATCCGGCGCTCACCCCGGCGAGGAACCGAGAGATGGCCCTGACCGCCCGGGCCTGGGCCGCGGTGCACGGGGGCGAGCGGAAGATCTGGGGCGCCTCGATCATCCCCGGCTACGACGACCGGCACATCCCCGGCCGGAAGCCGGACCATTTCCCTCGGGATGGCGGGGCGCTCTACGAGGCGCAGTGGGCCTCGGCCACGGCGACCCATGCCGACCAGGCCCTGATCGTGTCGTTCAACGAGTGGATGGAGACCACCAACATCGAGCCGAACGCGGCCTGGGGCGACCAGTACCTCGGACTTACCTCGATCCTGGCCGCCCGCTACCGCGGCCGCTGACGCCCGGACCTACGAGACCGTCACCGACCCCGTCATCTCAGGGTGGTACTTGCAGTTGAAGTCGTAGGTCCCCGCGTCCAGCCCGGACAGGTCGATCGAAGCGTCCTGACCGGCCTGCACGTCCTGGTCGATCCCGCCATCCGGGAGCGTGAAGCTGTGCAGGGCCTGGCCGTCGTTCGTCACCGTCAGCGTGGTCGAGGCGGCCGTGAACGAGGACGGCTGGAACTCGTTGTCGACCATGGTGATCGAGTCCGTGGTCTCGCCGCCGTCGCCGCCGTCACCGCCGTCACCGCCACAGGCCACGCCCAGCAGGGCCACCGCCGCGACGACGATAGCGAAGCGTGCGAAGCGCATGGATGTGCCTCCTTCCTCGGGGTTCGACCTCATCCTATCCGCGCGGCACCGTGCCTATCCGCGAGCCCAGCGGGGTAGGTATCCCCCGGTCGAAGAAGGAGGGCGTCGATGGGCGGCGAGAAGGACAAGGCCGAGGGCACGTTGGAGGAGGCCAAGGGCACGGTCAAAGAGAAGGCCGGTGAGGTGACCGGTGACCGGAGCACCGAGGCGGAGGGCAAGGCCGACCGGGCCAAGGGGAAGGTCGAGAAGGCCAAGGGCCGGGTGAAGGACGCCGGCGAGGAGGCCAAGGACAAGATCAACGAGGCCTTCGAGTAGGGGAACCCGCTCGGCCCGACCGGTGTAGAGAGGGAAACGGACCGGGAGGGCCGAGCGATGCGGAGTGCGCTGGTCCGCGGCGGTCTCGCCGCCGCGATCGTGATGGGTTCGACGGTGTGGGCGGTGCCCGCATCGGCGGGTGGGGGCTGCCACCGGGAGCGCCCCACCGAGGGCGAGGGCGACACCGTGACCATGTCGAAGCTCTGCTTCGACCCGGGCGTGCTCCGCGTGGACCCGGGAACCGAGGTTAGGTTCGTGAACAAGGACCCGCTCACCCACAACGTGACCGCGACCGGCTGGGGGTACTTCGGGGACCTGAACGAGGGTGACGCCTTCCGGGCGACCTTCGACGAGGCCGGCGTCTACCCCTTCGCGTGCACCTATCACCCCGGGATGACCGGAGCCATCGTGGTCGGGGACGGGATCGGAGCCGGCTCGGGGGTCACCGTCGGCGCGCTGAGCGAGGCCTCGACCGCCTCCGACGAGAGGCGAGCGCCGGCCAGCGTCACCTCGGGCGGCAGCTCGGCCCTGGGATGGGCGGTCGGCGGAGCCGGCGGCTTCGTCCTCGGCGGAGCCTCGGCCCTGTTCCTGCGGCGCCGGAGGGGTGCCGCGGCGTAAACGACCCCGAGGAGGGCTGAGGTCGCGGCCTCAGCCCTCCTCGTGCTCCACCAGGTACTCGATGTACATCGGCCGGAAGGCCTCGGCCTCCTCGGCCGTGTCCGGGTTCAGCACGTCGGCGACCCGTTCGGACAGGCTGAGGATGTCGACGTCCGCCTCGCCCGGATGACCGGCCGCGGCCTCGGCCGCCGGGGCGCTTTCGAGGAGGTTCCAGAAGAACCGCACGTCGAGCCGGCGGCGGGCCAGATGGAACGCCCGGTCCTGCAGCTCCTTCGTCGGGAGCCGCTCGAGCTCCTCCGCGGTCGGCACGCCAGCATCCTAGCCCGACCGAAGGCGTGGCTCAGACGCTCAGGCGAACAGGTCGCAGAACGCCCCGAGCAGCGCCGGGTCGGTGACCGAGAACGGGTTGATCTCCCGGATCGGGTGCATCCCGCTCGACTGCAGCAGCTCGTTCGGACGCAGGGTCACCACGAAGCGGCCCACGTCGAGCAGGAAGTCCTCGGGCCCGGTGACGCGGACCGACAGCCCGTTGTCCTCGATGATGATCGTGCCGCCCTCCACGAACAGCACGCGCTCGATGAACGCGGTCCTGGGCAGCTCGATGACCTCGCCGGTGTCCTCGTTCGTCACGGTGCCGCTCTCGCGGACCTGGACCTGGATGCGGGTGAGTGTGCCGTCGTCGTCGAAGAAGCGGGTGATCCGAGCGTCGCCGGTGAACTCCCACGACAGCGGGAAGCCGCAGGCCTGGCCCTGGTCGGTCACCGCCCCGGAGAACGTGAGCTCCTGGACGGTTGGCGGGACCGCCGAGGCCGGGAAGGCCATCCCCAACGTCAGGATCGCCGTGAGCAGAACGAGACGTCCGAGTGGTTTCATACCGATCTCCTCTCGTTCGACCGGATCGCCTGATCGGGGCGGGATCGTACCAGACCGGTAGTCAGCGGGGAACCAGGAGGCGGCGGAATCGGACGGGTCGATCCGGGGCTGCTTCTTCGGCCAACGAGTTCCGTCCTCAGCCGAAACCGCTGCCCTCATGGTAGCGGGGAAGGTCCCGGGCCGCCGTGGCGTTTCGGCGCCGGGACGTTCGGGTAACAGAGCGAGCGGGCGACCTACCGAGGAGGAACCCATGCGCGCCGGCGGCTTGCTTCTGATCATCTACCTGGTGGTGGGCGTGATCGTGGCGGCCATGAACAACTATCTCTCCAACCTCGGAAACGTGACCGAGGTGCTCGAGATGATCGTGGCCGTGGTCGCCTGGCCCCTGGTCCTGGTCGGCGTCGACATCAACTTCGCCGGCGGCGAAGCCGGCAACGGCGGCGGCGGCGGAGGAGGAGGTGACGGGGGCAACGGCGGCGGCGGCAGCTAGCGTCGAGCGCCAGTGCGTGCGTGGAGCCCGTCTATGAGTTCCTGCAAGTTCCATAAGAGGATGGACGGCGTCATGCGGATGGTGGCGCCGGTCTCCACTGCATTTGGAGGCGAAGAGGTTCATCAAAGCTCAATTGTGGTCTTGAAGGACAGGTGCGCGAACCGCCCCCTTCCGGGAACTCCGTTCCGCCTAAGCATCACCGATCCGCCGCTCGACATCGGTACAGGATTCTGTACAATAGTTTCATGGCCAAGACCGTTCCCCTGACCGAGGCTCGGGCCAAGCTCAGCGAGCTGCTCGACGAACTGGAAAGCCGGCACGAACACGTCGTCATTACCCGGAATGGCCGACCGGCGGGTGTGCTCGTGCCAGCCGAGGAGCAGGAGGCTCTCGAAGAGACGCTGGAGATCCTCCAGGACGAGGAGATTCTCGACGCCTTGCGGGAGAGCGAGGAGGACGTCAAGGCGGGCCGGCTGGACACCCTGAACGAGGTGAGGCGCGAGCTCGGCCTTGCCTGAGCTCTTCCTCACAGCCCGAGCGAAACGGGACCTCGCCGCGCTCCCCCGGACGATCCAGGAAGCTGTGGTTGAAACGCTGACCCTCCTCGAAGCCGACCCCGAGGAGACGGGGAAGCAGCTGCGGGGGCGACTGCGAGGCCTGTGGTCCTGCCGCGTTGGCAACTACCGCATCCTGTACACGATCGAAGGGAAGCGACCGAGAATCATCGTTCGAGGAATCCGCCACCGCGGGATCGCCTATCGGACCAGTCGCCGCCGATGATGTTCAGGACTGCGGTTCGCGCACCGGGACGTCAAGTGGAGGTGAGGGGAGTTGAACCCCTGACCTCTGCCGTGCGAAGGCAGCGCTCTACCACTGAGCTACACCCCCGAGCACCTCAAGCGTAGCAGTTAGCCGTCCCCTCGAAGCTCCTCGGTGTGGCGTTCCAGGGCGTTGCGGAGGTCCCGCTGGACCAGCGACACGGACAGGTCACCCCGGGTCTTCTCGATGATGCTCCTGGCCACGTCGGTGCTCCGGCGGAGGTTGCCGGTGATGGCGTCGGGGTAGTCCATCGTCACCAGGACCGAGTACATGTCGTCCATGGCGGCGAGAACGGCCTCGGCCCGGCCGGATTCGCCGCCGCGTAGCAGATCGAGCACGGTCCGCCGGGCCTCGCCGATGGCCTCGGCCATCCCGTTCAGGTAGGCGGCCGGCGGGACGCCGACCTCGTCGGCGCCGGGCAGTTCGCGACCGAACACCACGGCCTCGGTGAGGCGGGCCTCCGCGTACTCCTTCTGGGCGTCGTGGAGGAAACCGGCGTGGCGGACCTCCGGATGCGCCCCGGTGGCCGCCTCCCCCTCGTCGAGGGCGCGCCTGGCTTCGGCCATCAGCCGCCTCGCCTCGTCGGCCTCCCCCCGGTGGATGGCCCGGATCGCGTTCGCCGAGGAGCGGATGGCCTTCCGGGACGCCGCCAGGGCGGCCTCGCGGGCGAGCATGGTTTCGTCGAAACGACGCTGGAACTCCTCGGCGAGCGCCCGAAGGTCCACATCGGGATTGTTCCAGAGGAGGCGGTGACGCTGCTAGCGGGCCGCGATGCGCACGACCCGGGGCTCGCGCGCCTCGATGTCGAACTCGGGCTCGGGCCGGGCCTCCGGGAGGACCACCACGACGTCCGGGGTGGCCTCGATCGTCGCCGCCGGGCGAGGGCTCGCCGACCTGGTCGCCTGGATCACCAGGGCCGTGTACACGACCAGGAGCGTCCCGACGAACCCGGTCACCACGAGCATCCCTCGGAGCGGCGGGAAGAGACCGATCAGCCCGGTGAGCCCGATCGCTTCGAGGAGGAACACGTACACCTGCCGTCGGCGATCCCTCGCCCGGAGCCGGGTGCGGGCGTGCCGGCCGACGAACCGCGAGCCGCGCTTCGGCGACATGATCCACCGGCCGGGCTGTCGGA
>DASQWG010000071.1:0-2180 GCA_035640375.1 Actinomycetota bacterium | reverse complement strand
CGTCCTCGCCGGTGGGTTCACGATCAGCCACCCTCGAGTAGAAGCCCTCCCTGGGATCGTAGAGAGCCGCCTCCATGAAAGAGGCGAACGTGATGGGCCCCTCTCGACGGATCCGCTCGGTCAGGCGCTCCTTCAGACTCTGCTTCACGGCTTCCATTCTCTCCCTGCAAGAATCACGCCGTATGTCAGCGCGCGAGGCCGGAGAGGCCCGCCCCGCGGCGACCGTTGTCGTCGCCCGGCCCGCCCCGGGCGGGATCGAGGTCCTGATGGTTCGCCGAGGAGGGGTCAACCGGTTCGCGCCCGGATTCGTGGTGTTCCCCGGGGGAGTTATCGATCCGGGAGACCGAGAGCTCGCGGTGCGCCTGTTCGGCCGGCCGGACGAGGAGGCCAGGGCGTGCGCGCTCCGAGAGCTGTACGAGGAGACCGGCCTCCTGTTAACCGCGGGCGGATTCCGGGTCCGGCCGGTTCCTCGGTCCGCCTTCGCCGACGTGGCATCGAGTCGCAGCGCGAGCGCGCTGGTCGAGATCGCCCGGTGGATCGCGCCGGTCGACCTCCCGGTGCGGTTCGATGCGGCGTTCTTCGCCGTCGCCGCGCCCCGAGGGATCGACCCCTCGCCCGACGGTGTGGAGGCCGACCGAGCGTGGTGGGTACCTCCGGCGGAGGCCCTGTCGCGGCGAGAGGAGGATCCGCTCATGTGGCCAACCCTCGCCACCCTCGAGGCGCTGGCGGAATGCCGGACGGTCGACGACGTGCTGGCGCTCCGGATCCCTCAGGCGCCCCGACCACGATCGGTGCCGCCCCCGCCCCGGCCGGTCGATATCGGAAGCGCCTCATCCGGGGACGATATTCAGATCCTGCGGGTCCTGGCTTCGAACCCGGGGCCGTTCACGCTGGAGGGAACCAACACCTGGATCGTCGGTCGCGATCCCTCGGTGGTCATCGATCCGGGCCCCGACGACCCGGACCACATCGCCGCGGTGCTCCGCGACGCCGACCCCATCGGGGCGGTCCTTCTTACGCATCATCATCCCGACCACGCGCCCGGCGCCGGGCGGCTGCTCACGGCCTCGGGCGCTCCGGTGTTCGCGTATCGACCCTCGGCTCGCCAGCGGCCCCTGGCCCACGGCCAGACGATCGAGATCGGGACGGTCCGTCTGCTTGCCCGGCACACCCCAGGCCACACTCCGGACCACGTGGCGTTCTTCCTTCAGGATTCAGGAGCGCTGTTCACCGGCGACGCCGTTCTCGGACGGGGGACGAGCATCGTGGATCCGCCGGAAGGCGACATGACCGCGTACCTCCGGTCTCTTCGGGAGATGCGCCAGCTCTCCCCGCGCACCATCTACCCGGGTCACGGGCCCGTGGTGTTCGACGCCGTCGCCAAGCTGGATGAGTACCTCGCGCACCGAGCCCAGCGCGAGGGGCAGATCCTGGTGGCCCTGGCCGAGGGGAAGCGGGCCCCCGCCGAGATGGTGCCGGCGATCTATGGAGATGAAGTGCCCGAGGAGATGTACCCGGTCGCGGCGCGCTCGGTTCTCGCCCACCTGATCAAGCTCGAGCGGGAGGGCCGGGCGGTTCGGATCGGGAGATACGCCGACGAACGGTTCATGGCGGTCGAGCAGCACCCCTGCACTCGGTGCGGGAGGCCGGCGGCCCCGCGCTCCAGGCTGTGCCGGCGGTGCGCCCTGGCCGAGCTGCAGGAGCGTCCCGAGCGGTGAGGGTATCCTCGGGATGACCATGATCCGTGCCGAGTTCTTCCGGGTTCGAACCCCCGACACTGTCATCGGGACGGTCGACTGGGACGGCCGCCAGCCCCGGATCGAGGCGAAGAACACCTCGGTGAGGGACGTGCTGGCCAGGATCTTCCGTCCGACGCCGGTGCCCGTCGAGGATCCCTCGACCCGGCCCCTTGGTGCGTCGGGGGAGACCGTGCTGGAACCCGGCGACCTCGACTGGTTCATCGCAGCCGGCCGCACCCGCAGCAAGACGGAGCGCCTGGGCGTTCGGTTCGTGGCCTCCATGCCGGGGGGATGGGACCCCGCGGGCTCTTACCGGCCCATGCGGGTCTGGGTGGAGCAGCAGGCGGCCGGGAGGATCGCGCCCGCTCGCCAGGAGCTCGGAACGGTCACCGAAGCCTGACCCCCCGCGCCCTCGGGCCTACACTCCCGAGGAGCGCCGTG
>DASQWG010000070.1:0-2156 GCA_035640375.1 Actinomycetota bacterium | reverse complement strand
GCTCCAGCTCGGAGAGCACTTCATCACAGTCCATGCCGCTAATCCTTGACAAGGCCTCGCTCCCTCACGACATCCCACAACCGCTTCTCCAGGGCCTTTCTTCCCCGGTGCAGCCGGGACATCACCGTGCCGATGGGCACGCCCATGATGTCGGCGATCTCCTTGTAGCTGAACCCCTCCACGTCGGCCAGGACCACGGCCAGGCGGAACTGGTCGGGGAGGCTGGCCAGGGCCTCCTGCACGTCCTCGTCTGGCAGGCGCTCCAGCACCTGAGCCTCGGCGGAGGCCTCGGCGCCCTCGGCCCCGAGCCGGTCGTACAGGTACCACTCCTCGACCTCGCTGTCGGAGATCGTCTGGGGCTCTCGCTGGCGCTTCCGGTAGGTGTTGATGAACGCGTTCGTGAGGATCCGGTAGAGCCAGGCTCGGAGGTTCGTCCCTTCCTTGAATGAGCCGAAGCCCCGGTAGGCTCGGAGGTAGGTCTCCTGGAGGAGGTCCTCGGCGTCCGAGGGGTTCCGGGTGAGCCGCATGGCGGCCCCGTACATCTCGGACAGGAGAGGGATGGCCTCGCGCTCGAACCGCTCGTCGAGCCGGGCCTGGTCGACGACCTGTGGCTCGCTCACGCCGAACCAGGATACTCGCCGCGATGTGGGAACATGGGGGAACCCCCCCTCGTTCGGGGGGAGGAGAGACCGGTGGCCAACGACGACAAGCGCCAGGGGCGCTGGCAGGGGTTCGACTTCGGCACCGGCGGCGGGGACCGTCGTCGGTGGCGGTTCACGCTGGGGTACATCCTTCTGGGCGTCATCCTCCTGTTCGTGGTCCAGAGCGCCCTGGTCCCCCAGCCGGACGAGATCGAGTACTCGCGGTTCCTGAGCCTAGTCGAGCAGGGCCGGGTCGAGGAGGTGGCCATCTCCGAGACCCAGGTCACCGGCCAGCTGCGAGGCGACGACGGGCCGGGGTTCGTGGCCACCAGGGTGCCGGGGGTCGAGGACCAGGATCTCCAGACGCTCCTGCAAGAGCACGGCGTGCGGTTCACCGGCGAGCAGCCCTCGGCCTTCTCGAACTTCCTGTTCTCGTGGATCCTCCCGATCCTCGTCCTGGTGGCGATCTGGGGGTTCGTGTTCAGGCGGATGGCCGGCGGTGGTGCCGCCGGGGCCCTGAACCTCGGCAAGCGCGGGGTGAAGATCTACGACCGCAAGGACCTCAAGACCACCTTCGCCGACGTTGCCGGGGTCGATGAGGCGGTCGAGGAGCTCCGGGAGATCGTGGCCTTCCTGGAGAACCCCAAGAAGTACCAGCGGCTGGGCGGCCGGATCCCCAAGGGCGTGCTCCTGCTCGGCCCGCCCGGCTGCGGGAAGACCCTCCTGGCCAGGGCCGTCGCCGGCGAGGCCAAGGTGCCCTTCTTCTTCATGTCGGGCTCGGAGTTCGTGGAGATGTTCGTGGGGCTCGGCGCGGCCCGGGTCCGGGAGCTGTTCCAGCAGGCCAAGGACCGGGCCCCGTGCCTGGTGTTCCTCGACGAGCTCGACACGATCGGCAAGACCCGGGCGGGGGCCATGGGCGCCGGGCTCGGCTCCCACGACGAGCGGGAGCAAACGCTGAACCAGCTGCTGGTCGAGATGGACGGGTTCGACGCCTCCAAGGGCGTGATCATCATGGCCGCCACGAACCGGCCCGACGTCCTCGACCCCGCGCTCCTCCGGCCGGGCCGGTTCGACCGGCAGGTGGTGGTGGACCGGCCCGACCTCAAGGGCCGCGAGGCCATCCTCGACGTCCACGCCCGAGGCGTGGCCCTCGGCGAGGACGTGAACCTCCGGGTGATCGCGGCCCGGACCCCCGGTTTCACCGGCGCCGACCTGGCCAACGTGGTCAACGAGGCCGCGCTGCTGGCGGCCCGGCGGGAGAAGGACGCCGTGGGGATGTCCGAGCTCGAGGAGGCCATCGACCGCGTGGTCGCCGGGCTCGAGCGAAAGAGCCGGGTGATGAGCGACAAGGAGCGGGAGATCGTGGCCTTCCACGAGATGGGCCACGCGCTGGTGGCCCTGTCCGTGAAGAACGCCGACCCGGTGCACCGCGTGTCGATCATCCCTCGGGGGGCCGCCGCCCTGGGCATGACCATGCAGCGACCGCTGGAGGACCGCTACCTCATGACTGAGCCC
>DASQWG010000069.1:0-3977 GCA_035640375.1 Actinomycetota bacterium | reverse complement strand
GCCTCCGGCCGGGTTCGGACCGCGACGCGGCGTACGTGGCCCGCCAGGCCGAGCGGCTGGGCCTCCCGTACCACGGCGTGACCGCGGCCGACCGGCCCCCGCGCGGTGCCTCGGTGGAGGCCTGGGCCCGCCTGGCCAGGTACGGCGGGCTCACCGAGGTCGTCAGCGGGATCGGCGCGGACCGGGCCGCACTCGGCCACACCCTCGATGATCAGGCCGAGACCGTGCTCCTGGGGCTGGCTCGAGGTGGGGGGCTCGACGCGATGGCCGGCATGCGGGCCGTCACCCGTGTTCCCCCGCTCGGCGTCCCCGGCGTCCGCCCGCTGCTCGAGGTCACCGCCGCCGACACAAGGGCGTTCTGCCGAGCCCTGCGGCTCCGGCCCCGGACCGATCCCACCAACCGGGACCCCCGCTTCCTCCGTAACCGGATCCGCCTGGAGGCGCTGCCGCTCCTCGAGGAGGCCCTGGGGCGGAACCTTCGGGCCACCCTGGGCCGCACCGCTGAGCTCGTCAGGAGCGATGCCGATTACCTCGACGCGCTGGCCTCCGAGGCCGCGGCCGGGGTCACGGTCGTCGGCGACGAGGAGGTCCGGCTCGACGCGGACCGACTGGCCGCGCTTCCTCGTCCGATCGGTGGCCGGGTGGCGCAGGCGGCGTTGCGCGTGGCCGCGGCCATGGGGGGCGAGTGGGAGCCGGAGTCCGGGTCCGCGCACGTGCTCGGCGTGCTCGATCTGGCTTCGGGAAGCGTCGGCCGGCGACTCGATCTCCCCGGCGATTTGGTGGCCGAGCGGATGAAAGGGTATGTTCGCATCTCTTCCCCTCGGAGTCCGCGCAGGAAGGGGGAGCGATGAGCACCGGCGGGTCGACCGATACACTTCTCAGCCACGTGGCCGAGTTCGAGCAGGACATCGATCGGATCCTGATCTCGGGCGACGAGGTGCAGGCGAAGATCAGAGAGCTCGGCGACCGGATCACCGAGGACTACCGAGGCAAGGACCTCCTCCTGGTCGGCGTGCTGAAAGGCGCCTTCGTGGTGATGGCCGACCTGAGCCGGCACATCCGCCTGCCGCTCCGGTTCGACTTCATGGCGGTGTCGTCGTACGGCGCTTCGACCAAGACCTCCGGCGTGGTTCGCATCCTGAAGGACCTTGACCACGACATCGAGGAACTGCACGTCCTGCTGGTCGAGGACATCGTCGACTCGGGGCTCACCCTGGCCTACCTGCTGAAGAACCTCCGGGCCCGCCGCCCTGCCAGCCTCGAGGTGTGCGCGCTGATGCAGAAGCCGGAGGTCCAGCGGGTGGACATCGACATCCGCTACAAGGGGTTCGAGATCCCTCCGGTGTTCGTGGTCGGGTACGGGCTCGACTTCGCCGAGAAGTACCGAAACCTGCCGTACGTGGCCACGCTGAAGGCCGAGGCGTACGAGGGGCTGGTCGGGTAGCGCCCACGCCCGGCGGGCCTGTCGGGGGCCTGTGCTACCATCGGCTGAAGGTCGGGGAGCGCGGCCCCGTCACGGCAGGTCTCGAAAAAAGGAGCATCCCCCACGAAGGACCTCAACATCCGTCGGCTCATCCGTGGGCCTCTCCTGTACCTGGCCGTGGTGGCCCTGGCGCTGTGGCTGTTCGTCAACGTCTCCAACCGGACCGCCACCCCCACAGAGCTCCCGTTCACGAGGCTCGAGGAGATCGCGGAGGCCGGGGACGTGGAGACCGCCACGTTCCTCGAGCGGGACCAGGTCGTGGTGGGGGAGCTGGCGGGGAACGAGCCCTACCGGGCCGAGTATCCGCTGGAGTACCAGGACGAGCTGGTCACGAACCTCCAGGACGCCGGGGTTGAGGTCACGGCCGATCCTCAGAAGGGCTCGGCGATCGTCAACGTCCTGATCAACCTGCTCCCGTTCGTCCTGCTCGTCGGCATCTTCCTGTTCATCTTCCACCAGGGGCAGGGCGGCGGGAACCGCGTGCTCCAGTTCGGCAAGTCCAAGGCCCGCCAGGTGACGAAGGACCAGCCCAAGACGACGTTCGACGACGTCGCCGGGGTCGAGGAGGCCGTCGAGGAGCTCCGTGAGGTCAAGGAGTACCTCGAGAACCCGATCAAGTTCCAGGCCATGGGGGCCAAGATCCCCAAGGGCGTCCTGCTGTACGGGCCCCCCGGGACCGGCAAGACGCTGCTGGCCAGGGCGGTGGCCGGCGAGGCCGGCGTGCCGTTCTTCTCGATCTCGGGCTCCGACTTCGTGGAGATGTTCGTCGGCGTGGGCGCCGCTCGGGTCCGCGACCTGTTCGAGCAGGCCAAGGCCAGCGCACCGGCCATCGTGTTCATCGACGAGATCGACGCGGTCGGCCGGCACCGGGGGGCCGGTCTGGGCGGCGGGCACGACGAGCGCGAACAGACCCTGAACCAGCTCCTCGTCGAGATGGACGGCTTCGACACGAAGACCGGCGTGATCCTCATGGCGGCCACCAACCGTCCGGACATCCTGGACCCCGCGCTGCTCCGTCCGGGCCGGTTCGACCGGCAGGTGGTCATCGACCGGCCGGACCTCGAGGGCAGGAGGGGGATCCTCAAGGTCCACGCCCGCGGCAAGCCGCTGGACCCGAGGGTCGATCTCGACGTGGTGGCCCGCCGGACGCCCGGCTTTACCGGCGCCGACCTCGCCAACGTCCTCAACGAGGCCGCGCTGCTCTCGGCCAGGGGCAGCAAGCGGACCATCGAGATGGCCGAGTTCGAGGAGGCCGTGGACCGGGTGATGGCCGGCCCGGAGCGGAAGACCCGCCTGATCTCCGACCGGGAGAAGCGGATCATCGCGTACCACGAGGCCGGGCACGCCCTGGTGGCTCACGCCCTCCCGAACTCCGACCCCGTGCACAAGATCTCCATCATCCCCAGGGGGCGGGCGCTCGGGTACACGCAGACGCTCCCCACGGAGGACCGCTTCCTGGTGACCCGCTCGGAGATGATCGACGAGCTGGCCATGCTCCTCGGCGGACGGGTGGCTGAGGAGATGGTGATCGCCGACATCACCACCGGCGCACAGAACGACCTCGAGCGGGCCACGAAGATCGCCCGCGGGATGGTCACCGAGTACGGGATGTCCGACATGCTGGGGCCGCTCACGCTCGGGCAGCGCCAGGGCGAGGTGTTCCTCGGCCGGGACTTCGCCAGCCAGCCCGACTACTCGGACCAGGTGGCCTTCGAGATCGACACCGAGGTCAGGCGACTGATCGACGAGGCTCACGACGAAGCCCTCGACATCCTCCAGACCGAGCGGTCGACCCTCGACCGGATCGCCGCCGCCCTGATCGAGCACGAGACCATCGAGAAGGACCACCTGATGCGGCTGCTCGAGCCCGTGACGAAGCGGGCCCCCAAGGAGGGGACGCCCACGCAGGGAGCCGGGATCGCCGTGTTCCGGCGGAGCGTTCGGGCGCCCGAGGAGCCGCCGGGTGAGTCGCTCCGCTGACGGGTTCGACGCCGCGAAGATCGAGGAGGGCGTGCGGCTCATCCTCGAGGGGATCGGGGAGGACCCCGGCCGCGAGGGACTGAAGGACACCCCCCGACGGGTCGCGGACATGTACCAGGAGGTCTTCGCCGGCCTTCACGAGGACCCGGAGGCCGTGGTCGACGCGGTGTTCGACGTCGGCCACGACGAGATGATCATGGTGCGGGACATCGCGTTCTCCGCGTTCTGCGAGCACCACCTGGTGCCGTTCACCGGCAAGGCCCACGTCGCCTACGTCCCGGGAAAGGACGGGCGGATCACCGGCCTGTCGAAGCTGGCCCGGCTGGTCGACGTGCTGGCCAAGCGGCCCCAGGTCCAGGAGAAGCTGACCACCGAGATCGCCGACGTGCTCGAGCGGACCCTGAAGCCTCGCGGCGTGTTCGTGGTGATCGAAGCCGAGCACCTGTGCATGTCGATGCGCGGGGTCAAGAAGCCGGGCTCGGAGACCGTGACCTCGGCGGTCCGCGGCGTGTTC
>DASQWG010000068.1:0-13322 GCA_035640375.1 Actinomycetota bacterium | reverse complement strand
CCGCCACGTGGGCCCGGGCGGCGCCGGCCAGCTGCCGGCGCTCGTCGGCCGGGAGGTCGAGCAGGCGACGCAGCGCCTCGGCCAGGCGGCGGGTGGCCCCCGGGCCGGGCTCGAACGACAGCGCCCCCGGCCGCCCGACCGCCGCCTCCAGGGCCTCGGCCACCTCGGCCAGCGAGGAGTGCCGGGCCACCAGCGGCAGGGCGCCCGTGGCGGCGCCCTCGGCGGCCACCATGCCGAATGCCTCCTCGAGGGTCGAGGGCACCACGAGCATATCGAACGCCGCCAGGACCTCCGGCGCGTACCGATGGTCGAGGCGGCCGGTGAACGTGACGCGGTCGGCGAACCCGCGGGCGGCTCGGACCTCGTCGGGTTCGAGCTCGAGAGCCAGCCTGGACCCGTCGCGGAGCCGTGCGTACCCCTCCACGTCCCCCCGGTCCAGGACGGCCACCAGGGCGGCCAGAAGCTCCCGGCCCAGCCCGAACCCCACCACCACGGCGGGGAGGTCACCGTCGAGGAGCGCCGCGGCCTCGAGCACCCGCTCCACGCCCTTCTCCGGGATCAGCTTGCCGAGGTAGCCGACGATGGGGCCGGCCCGGTCTGCCAGCGAGCGGAGCCTCGCGGCCGCGTCCGGATCGGGCGCGGTCTGGTCGTACGTCCGGGCCAACGCGTCCAGGGTCTCCATGTCGCCCCGGGCCACCGCCGCCGTCGACGCCCCGTCGGTCCGGGCCGGCCGGCCGCGCGCGGTGTCGGGGTCACGGTCCAGCGCCCGGGCGGCCTCCTCGAGCGCCTCGACCCGCAGGCGGGGCCGCCACCGCTCGATGTCGACACCGGGCGGCACCACGCGGGTCCGGCCCTCAACGGCCGGAACGACCTCAACCGTCCGCCGCAGGACGTCCCGGCTCGCCCCCACCACGGCCCGAGCGCCCTCGACCCCCTCCCGGGCCAAGACGGCGTAGCGCTCCTGCAGCCGGATCGCGTACTCCAGGTCGCTCCCGTGCGCCTTGACCACGAACGCTCCGTCGCCCAGGGCCCGGCGGGCCACCACGGCACCCGGCATCAGGTGGCTGACCACCACGGCGTCCGGGCCGAACCCCGCCGCCGGGTCCCGGAGCGCCACCACGTTGCGGTCGAGGTACGCGTTCAGCTCCTCGTCGGTGAGGTCGACGAAGCGCTTCACCTCGAAGCCCTCGTACTCGTCGAGCACGTACACGGGGAGAAGCGGACCGATGTCGGGCCGCACCACGGTGACCCGCCCGCCGGTCGCCTCGCCGTGCGGGGTGAAAACGAACTCCGCGTGGCCCGGACCGGTGTCCCGCTGCCACAGGTCGACGAAGCCGAGTCGGTCCGTCGGCGCCTGCTGGCACAGCAGGAGGACCTCATGGCCGTGCCGCCGCCACTCCTCGGCGACCTTGGCGGTGTACACGTTTGATCCGGTACCTTCGAGCAGCCAGCCGTGCCAGACCAGGATGCGCAGGAGAACCTCGTCAGGTCGAGGGGAGCTCCGCCGGGTCCAGGTCGTTCTTCGCCGGCCCCCTGATCACCCGGCCGTCCCGGTCGTACCGGGAGCCGTGGCACGGGCAGTCCCAGGTCTTGTCGGCGTCGTTCCAGTCCACGGTGCAGCCCATGTGCTGGCATCGAGGGGACAGAGCCGTCAGGGTGCCGTCCTCGGCCTTGTACACGGCCACGCGCCGGCCGGCCACGTCGACCAGCCCCCCGTGCCCCGGCGCCAGGTCGTCGACGGTTCGCCCCACGGTCTTGGCGATCAGGACGTCCACCGGGCTCTGGTGGGCCACCTTGGCGGGGATCGAGCCCAGGAGATACCGGCGGGTCCCGGCAAGTCCCTTGTTCCCAACCACGACGAGGTCGACCTCACCCCGGCCGGCCAGCTCGACGATCCGGTCCGCGGGATCGCCCTGGACCGCCTCGCTCCGGACCGCCGCCGCGCCGGGCCGGCCCTTCGCCGTCTCCTCGAGCACCACGGCCCCGACCAGCGGGTCGCCCACGTGGACCAGGGTCACGTCCGCGCCGAGGATCTCCGCCAGCTCGAATCCCTTCCTCGCCGCCTCCGAGGCCGTGGCGGAGCCGTCGGTGCCCACCAGGAGATGGCGGTAGCCGCCGTCGGGAGAGGCGTCGTGGTCCCGGGTGTGGATGATCAGCACGTCGCACGGCGCCTCGTGGGCCACCTCCTCCGCGATCCCTCCAAGTTTGAACCGGCGGGCCTTCCCCATCCCCACGTTCCCGACCACGATGAGGTCGATGTCGTGCCGTGCCGCCAGCTCCTTCATGACCTGGGCGGGCGGCCCGGCCCGCATATGTGTCTTCGTCTCGGCACCCTCCGCCCGAACGGCCTCCCTGGCGTACCTGAGCACCTCGATGGCGGTCGGCTCATCGACGCCGTTCCCGTGCGCACAGACGATGTGGACCACTGCGCCGAACCGCTTCGCCAGGCGGGTCGCGGCGCCGACGGCCAGCACGGCGGTCTCGGATCCGTCGGTCCCCACCATGATCGTGCGGTAGCCCATCAGAACGGCTTGAAGAACATCAGGTACAGAATGAACAGCAGGCCGAGCAACCCGACGACCGCCAGGACGACGGCGCGTGGACCGGCCACCAGCTCGGCCAGCCGGTCCTCAGACACGGCCTGAGACCCCTCGGTCATGGCGCCCACGATGGTCCGGAGCCGCTTGTAGTACGGCGAGGCCGCCACGTACATGAACACCATCAGGGCCACCAGCGTGCCGAGGGCCACCCAGATCCAGCCCTGGCCCCACCAGTTCCCCACGAAGCCGGCCACGATCCCGCCGGTCAACAGGAGGACCAGCCCCACGTACAGCCCCGAGATCGAGGTCGACGAGATGTCGAGGAGGGCCATGATCCGCCGGGGATCCCGCTCCCCGCGGAGCCGGAGCGCCACCCCCATGGAGACGCCGTGCGCGGCCACGAACACGAGCGCCCCGGCGACGTGCAGGTAGACCCACCACGTATAGGCCATCGATCACCTCCGGCCGGCCATCCTAACCAACGGCCAGCGTCCGGAGATCGGTGTCCTCGTCGGCCAGCGCGCCGGGGTCGGGACGCGAGCCGATCAGCTTCATGGCCCGCCGGACGTCCCGGCCGCGGTTCAGACCGAGGGCGCCGAGCAGCACCCCGTCCAGCAGGTAGAACGCCACCCCGTCGAGGTCCTCCATCGACCCGCGCACCACGACCCGGTCCCACGCATACGCGAAACCGGCGTACTGGAGGTTGACCTCATATTGGTCGGACCAGAACCAGTGCGGATCGGTGAACGGCACATCTTCGCCGAGCATCGCCCCGGCGACGTGCGTCCCCATCTTCAGGGCGTTGTCGAAGTGCTCGACGCGGAGGCGCCGGCCGAACGTGGGGTGCCGGTGGTCGGCCACGTCACCGCAGGCGAACACTCCCGGCGCGGAGGTCTCGCATCGCTCGTCGACGGCCACGCCGTTCGTCACCTCGAGGCCCGCCGCCGTGGCCAGCTCGGCGTTCGGCTCGATGCCGATCCCCACCAGCACCGCGTCGGCCTCGATCGCGTCGCCGCCCTCGGTCCGGACCACCACGCCGTCGGCCGTCTCCTCGACCGCGGCCACACCGTCCTCGGTCCGGAGGTCCACGCCGCGGTCCCGGTGGATCCCCGCGTAGATCCTTCCCATCTCCTCGCCGATGGCCCGGCTGAGCGGGACCTCGTTCTTCTCCAGGACCGTCACCTCGGCTCCGCCCACCCTGGCCGAGGCGGCCACCTCCGCGCCGATGAACCCTGCCCCCACCACGACGAGCCGACCGGATCGGATCACCTCGCGGATCCGATCCGAGTCGCCGATCCGGCGCAGGTACAGGACACGGTCGGAGGGCTCACCGGGCATCCGCCGGGGACGGCCGCCGGTGGCCAGAAGCACCGCGACGGCATCGAGCCGCTCCCCGTCCTCCAGCGTGACCGCCGGACCACCCGGGTCGAGCCGGGCGGCTCGGGTCTCCAGCCGCAGCTCCACGTCGTGCTCGCGATACCACGCCGGGTCGTGCACGGGAAGGGCTTCGCGGCCCTGCTCGCCCCGGAGATACTCCTTGGACAGCGGAGGGCGCTCGTAGGGCACGTCCGGTTCCTCGCCGACCACCACGATGGCGTCGTCGAAACCGCGGTCGCGCAGGCCCTGCACGGCCGCCGCCGCGGCGGCCCCTCCCCCGACGATGACGAACCTCCGGGCCACGGCCGCCCATCGTACGCGTTCCGTCCGTGCGCTAACGTTCCCCCGTGGGCCATCCCGACACCGTGGTCCTGGACGGCACGCCGCTCGGAGAGGACGCGGTGGTCGCGGTGGCACGCCACGGGGCCAAGGTCTCGGTCGGCGAGGCCGTGGCCGAGGCCATGGCCCCGGCCCGCGGGATCGTCGACGCCCACCTCGACAACGACCGGCCGGTGTACGGGCTGACCACGGGCTTCGGCGCTCTCGCCGGCGTCCGCATCGCCCCCGAGGACCTGGCCCAGCTCCAGGCGAACCTCGTCCGGAGCCACGCCGCGGGCGCCGGCGAGCCGCTGCCAGCCGAGGTGGTCCGGGCCATGATGCTGCTTCGGGCCCGCACGCTCGCGGCGGGGCGTTCCGGCGTCCGCCCCATCCTGGTGGAGCGGATCGCCGACCTCCTCAACGCGAACGTCACCCCGGCCGTCCCCAGCCGGGGATCGGTGGGCGCCTCCGGCGACCTGGCCCAGCTGGCCCACGCGGCGCTGTGCCTGCTGGGCGAGGGCCACGTGCTGACCGAGGAAGGCGGCACGGAGCCCGCCGGGCCAGCCCTCCGTCGGGCCGGCCTCGAGCCGATCCAGCTCCAGGCCAAGGAGGGGCTGGCGCTCGTCAACGGCACTGAGGGGATGGTGGCCCTGGGCTCGCTGGCCCTCCACGACGCCCGAGCACTGCTGATCGCGGCCGATGTGGCGGCGGCGATGACCATCGAGGGGGCGCTGGGGACCGACCGGCCGTTCGCCGAGGACGTGATCGGGCTCCGGCCGCATCCGGGGCAGGCCGCCTCCGCGGCGAACCTCCGGACGCTCCTGGACGGCAGCCCCATCATCGCCTCGCACCGGGACAGCGCCCACGCGGTCCAGGACCCGTACTCGATGCGGTGCGCCCCGCAGGTCCACGGGGCGGCCCGAGACGCCCTCGGCTTCGTCGCCGAGGTGTTCGACCGGGAGCGGGCCTCGACCGTCGACAACCCGGTGGTCCTCGCCGACGGCCGGGTCGAATCGACCGGCAACTTCCACGGGGAACCGCTCGCCTACGCCATGGACCTGCTGGCCGAGGCCCTGACCGGCGTGGCCAGCATCAGCGAGCGGCGCACCTACTGGCTCCTGGGCCCGGGGGTGGATCGCGACCTCCCGCCGTTCCTGTCGACCGACCCGGGGCTCGGCTCCGGCTACATGCTGGCGCAGTACACGCAGGCGGCGTTGGTGAGCGAGTGCCGGGTGCTGGCCCAGCCCGCCGGCATCGACTCCATCCCCACCTCGGGCAGCCAGGAAGACCACGTCAGCATGGGATGGCTCTCGGGGCTGAAGCTCCGGCCCCTGCTCGAGCACGTCCGGACGGTCGTGGCCATCGAGGCCCTGGTGGCGGCCCAGTCGCTCGACCTCCGCGAGCCCGCCCCCGCGGCCGGGACCGGCGCCGCGCTCGAGGCCTTGCGTGACCGCGTGCCGTTCCTGGACCGGGACCGCGATGTCTCGGTGGACATCGCCGCCGCCGAGGACCTGGTCCGGACGGGCGCCCTGGCCGAGACCGCGGCGAGAGCGGTGGGCCCACTCCGATGAGGGAGGTCCGGGCCGCCAGGGGCCGGGAGCGATCGTGCCGGGGCTGGCCACAGGAGGCCGCGCTCCGGATGCTGATGAACAACCTCGACCCCGAGGTGGCCGAGCGGCCCCAGGATCTGGTCGTGTACGGCGGGACCGGCCGGGCCGCTCGCAGCTGGGAGGCCTTCGACGCCATCGTCCGCTCGCTGCGGTCGCTCGAGGACGACGAGACCCTCCTGGTCCAGTCGGGCAAGCCGGTGGGGGTGTTCCGCACGCACCAGCTGGCGCCACGGGTCCTGATCTCGAACGCGATGCTCGTGCCGCGGTGGGCGGACTGGGACACCTTCCGCGACCTCGAGCGGAAGGGCTTGACGATGTACGGGCAGATGACCGCGGGGTCGTGGATCTACATCGGGACCCAGGGGATCCTGCAGGGCACGTACGAGACACTGGCGGAGCTGGGCTCCCAGCGTTTCGACGGCTCGCTCACGGGGCGGATCACGCTCACGGCGGGCCTCGGGGGCATGGGCGGGGCTCAGCCACTGGCCGTGACGATGAACGGCGGGGCCGCGCTGGTTGTCGAGGTCGATCCCGAGCGGATCGAGCGCCGGGTGAAGACCCGGTACCTGGACCGTGCCACGGAGGACCTGGAAGAGGCGGTGCGATGGGTGGAGGAGGCTCGCGACGCC
Organism: Actinomycetota bacterium; assembly: GCA_035640375.1. Lineage (GTDB taxonomy): Bacteria > Actinomycetota > UBA4738 > UBA4738 > CALAEC01 > CALAEC01. The sequence goes on along the minus strand of DASQWG010000068.1, from coordinate 6,848 downwards.
GGTGAGGCCGTGTCGGTGGGGCTCCTCGGCAACGCAGCGGCCACCCATCCCGAGCTGCTCCGCCGGGGGTTCCGCCCCGACGTCGTCACCGACCAGACCTCGGCCCACGACCCGCTCGACGGGTACGTGCCGGCCGGCCTGTCGCTGGAGGAGGCTGCCGCCCTGCGGTCCGGAGATCCGGACGGGTACGTGCGCCGGGCCCGAGCGTCGATGGCCGGCCAGGTCGAGGCCATGGTCGGCTTCATGGACGCCGGCGCGGTCACCTTCGACTACGGGAACAACCTCCGCGCTGAGGCCCTCGAAGGCGGCGCGGCCCGCGCCTTCGACTACCCGGGGTTCGTGCCGGCGTTCATCCGCCCGATGTTCTGCGAGGGGAAGGGACCGTTCCGGTGGGTTGCCCTCTCGGGCGACCCCGAGGACATCGAGACCACCGACCGAGCCATCATGGAGCTGTTCCCGGACGACGAACGCCTCCACCGGTGGCTCCGGATGGCCGAGGAGCGGGTGGCCTATCAGGGGCTCCCGGCACGCATCTGCTGGCTCGGCTACGGCGAGCGGCACCTCGCCGGTCTGCGGTTCAACGAGCTGGTCGCGAACGGGTCACTGAAGGCGCCGATCGTGATCGGGCGGGACCATCTCGATGCCGGCAGTGTGGCATCGCCGAACCGCGAGACCGAGGGCATGCGGGACGGCTCCGACGCCGTCGCCGACTGGCCGATCCTCAACGCATTGGCGAACACGGCCGCCGGCGCCCACTGGGTGTCGGTGCATCACGGCGGCGGTGTGGGGATCGGCTCGTCGATCCACGCCGGCATGGTGGTGGTCGCGGACGGCACCGACGAGGCCGCCGGACGGCTCGAACGGGTCCTGACCACGGACCCGGGCACGGGCGTGATCCGTCACGCCGACGCCGGCTACGACCGGGCCATCGAGGTGGCCCGGGACCGTGGCGTTCGGCTCCCCTGGATGGAGTGAGCGGCCCCACCCTGGTCCAGGTCGCGGTCCCCATGCGGCTCGGCTCGATCTCGGGCGGCCGGTTCGACCTGGCGCCGGCGGCGATCCGCGACGCGCTGCACCGTTTCGTGGCCCACGGCCGCGGTGAACCGGACCGCCTCATGGAGCTGGGGATCAGGGTCGAGATGCACGAGGATATAGACGCGGTTGCGTCGCTCACGCCCGGCGACGCGTTCAGCAAGATCCGCGCACACGTCGGTCTGGCCATTGAAGACAACGTGGGTCGGATCCAGCCGGACCGGGCCGTGCTGGTGCTCGGCGGCGACAACAGCATCACTCGGCCGGCCGTGCATGCCGTCGCCGGTCACACCGACCTGAGCCGAACAGGTCTCCTGACGCTCGATGCCCACCACGACCTCCGCCCGCTCAAGGGCGGCCTGACCAACGGGAACCCGATCCGCGCGCTGCTCGAGGATGGGCTTCCCGGCCGGAACGTGGTTCAGATCGGCATCAACCCGATGGCGAACTCGCCCGCGCACGCCCGGGTCGCCGGCGGGGCCGGCATCACGGTCGTCACCGCTGACGAGGTGCGACGCCGCGGCGCCGCCGAGGTCGCGGCCTACGCCCTGGAGGACCTGTCCCGGCGTGCCGACGCGATCCATGTTGACCTCGACGTCGACGTGCTGGACCGGGCCTTCGCTCCGGCCTGCCCGGGCTCGAGGCCCGGCGGGCTCACGCCGGACGAGGTTCAGGCTGCGGCAAGGGCGGCCGGGGCGCACCCGAAGGTCCGGGCCATCGACGTCGTCGAGGTCGATCCCGAACGCGACGTGGCCGACGTCACGGTCCTGGCGGCGGCCTCGTTCGTGCTGGCCTTCGCCTCCGGGCTCGCCTCGCGCACCGCGGAATAGCGAAGCGCCCCGGCCGCCTCCGCCGGGGCGCTCCCTCGGCGCTCGGATGCTAGTCGAACAGTGGAATGAGGTACTGGGCGACGAAGTACAGCACCACGATCGTGATCAGCAGGATGAATCCGTACTTCACCACCGCGTATCCGGTCCACGAGCTCTCCGGCTCGGCGGGCGGCCGGGAGTCGTGGGCGTGCTGGTCACCGTGGATGTGTGGTTCGGTCACCTCGAACCCCCTTCTTCGCTTGCTCTCCCTGAGCATTCCCACCCCGGAGAGGGCTCAAACCCGAGGTCATTCCCGGCCGACGCCCCGACGCAGTTCCTCGAGCGTGCGGGAGAGAAGGCGGGACACGTGCATCTGGGAGATCCCCAGCTCCTCGGCGATCTGGGTCTGGGTGAGCCCCCGGAAGAACCGCAGGTAAAGGATGGTCCGCTCCCGTCGGGGTAGGTCCCGGATGGCCGGCGCCACGCTGGTCCATCCCTCCAGCAGCTCGTAGGCTTCCTCTTCCTCCCCGAGTCGCTCCCCCTCGGTGGCTCCCTCGTCGTCGGTGGGCGCGTCGAGGGAGGCCGCTGTGTACGCCTGGGCGGTCTCCATGGCCTCCAGCACGTCCTCCTCGGTCAGGCCGGTCCGAGCGGCGATCTCCTTGATGGTCGGCGACCGGCCGAGCTCTTGGGACAGATCCGTGACGGCCCTGCCGACGTTCATCCCCGCCTCCTGGAGGCGCCTGGGGACCCGAAGGGCCCAGCCCTTGTCCCGGAAGTGCCGCTTCAGCTCCCCCACCACCGTGGCGGTGGCGTACGTCGAGAACCTCACACCCCGCTCGGGGTCGAACCGGTCGATGGCCTTGATGAGCCCGATGTTGGCCACCTGGATCAGGTCCTCGAGCGGCTCACCTCGGCCGTAGAAGCGACGGGCCAGGTACTCGGCCAGCGGCTGGTACAGCGCGGCCAGCTCGTCCCGAGCCTCCGGATCGGGCAGCCTGGCGAACAGCTCGTCCGAGCGGTCCGGGTCGCCCGACGTCGTCTCGGTGTCCGCGTCCTCGGCCTTCAACGGACCCCGCCTTCCAGCTCGAGCCGGACCGCCGGGCCCTCCTCGCCGACCTCGAACACCGCCGTGTCGGCGAGCCCTGACAGCACCCGCCAGGCCAGCGTGCGCTCGGCCTCGACCGGCGGCCAGGCGTCGGTGCCGGCCTGCGCGTCCGTGCACACCACCGCGGTAACCCGTGCGCCAACGGCATGCAGGCGCAACACCAGCATCTGGGCCTCCCACGGCAGCGCCAGGAGCGTGGCGCACGCCTCGGAGACCGCGAGCCGAAGGTCCTCGATCCGGTCGAAGGTGAAGTCGAGCCGGGCCGCCAGACTCGCCGCCACCGCTCGGAGCAGCCGAACGTATTCGGGTTTGGCGGGAACCACGAGCTTGACGTCGGGCGTCACAGACGGTCGCCTATACTATCCGTCCCGGCGAGAGGGACGAGGTGGCCGAGACCCTGGGACTCGACACGCGCGAATCCGGCGACTGGACGGTCGTCGAGGTCAGCGGCGAGGTCGATCTGTACACCGCTCCCAGGCTGAAGACCTTGCTCACCGAGCTCACCGGAAGCGGCCGCACCCGGATCGCCGTTGAGTTCAGCGGGGTCGAGTTCATGGACTCGACGGGACTGGGCGTGCTGATCAGCGGGTTGCGGCGCTGTCGCGAGGCCGGCGGCACGATGGCGCTCGTGGCTCCGGCCGAGCCGGTCCGCAAGGTCCTGGGCATCACGGGCCTGGATCAGGTCTTCGCGATCCACGACGACCTGTCCGAGGTCATCGGGTCATGAGCACCGACCTCGGAGAGCGATTCCTGATCGACCTCCGGCCGGAGCCCGCGTACGTGGCGCCGGCCCGGATCTTCGCTGCGGAGCTGGCCCGGCAGTCCGGGGTGGCAGAGGAGCTCCTGGACGACGTCAAGGTGGCGGTGGGCGAGGCGCTCAGCCGAGCCCTGCACACCCGTATCCCCGAGGGGCTCCGGGTCAAGGTGTCCCGTCGGAACGAGCGGCTGTTCTTCGAGATTCCACAGGGACAGGGGCTCGAGGGCTCGGACTCGACCACCGATCGGCTCACGGCCGCGCTCAGCCTCGAGCTGATCACGGTGTTGTTCGAGGACGGCGAGGCCGCCGCGGACGAGGACGGCCAGCCCGTGATCCGGTTCTCGGTGCCGACCGGCTAGCCGGGCCGAACCCGGAGCACCACCAGCGCCAGGTCGTCGCGTGGCCCCTCGCCGGTCGCCTCGGCGGCGTCGAGGTAGATCCGGTCGGCGATCTGGTCGGCATCCAGGCCGTCGCTGTCCCACAGCAGAGCCACGAGCTGAGAGTCGCCCCCGGTCCCTTCCCGCTCGAAGCGCTCGGTGAGCCCGTCGGTGTAGAAGACAATGGCATCGCCGGGCTCGAGGTCCACGAGGACCTCGGCCAGGGAGGGCTCGGGGAACACCCCGAGGAGGCTGCCCAGGCAGTCGGCGGCCTCGACGGTCCGGCCGGGACGGTAGATCAACGGGGGCGGGTGCCCGCCGCACGAGACGTCGACGTGGACGGACCCGTTCGAACGGCGGATCCGTCCGAGCGTGGCTGTGCAGAACCGATCGACCTTGTTCCGGATGATCTGCCGGTTCACCAGCTCCAGCACCGAGCTCGGGGTGCGGCCGCCCACGGCGGCCGTGCGGATCGTGTGGCGGACCAGCCCGGTCAGTGCGGCCGCCTCCGGGCCCTTGCCGCACACGTCGCCGAGGGCCACCCCCCAGGTTCCGTCACCGGCCTCGAACACGTCGTAGAAGTCGCCTCCGACCAGCTCGCGACCGCCGGCCGCCCGGTACCGAACCGCGACCTCGAGCCCAGGGATCTCCGGGATCTCGGCTGGCAGCAGGCTGCTCTGGAGGGTCCGGGCCACCACGCTCCGCTCTTGATGGAGGCTGGCATTCTCGATCGCCAGCGCCGTGGTCCGGGCCAGCTCAACCGCGAAGTCGAGGTCGGACTGCCCCAGCCGTCGGCCCGATTCGGCGGTGGCCAGCGTCAGCGTGCCCATCGGTCGCCCCCGGCCGATCAGCGGCACCACCAGAGCCGAGCGGAGACGCAGCTCCTTGAGCATCCGGAGGTGCTCCTCGTCCCGGGCCGCCCGCCGGAGCAGCGCGTCGTTCACCTTCCGCAGGAGCACCGGTCGCCCCGAGGCCACCACCTGAGCCCCGATGCCCTGAGGATCTGCCGAGCGTGGATATCGCCGCAGCAGGGCCTCGAGCCGGGCCACCCGGGTGGGATCGGCGTGGGCAGCGTGGAAGCGCGAGGCCTGGTCCCCGCTGGTGCGGGCCTCGACCGCGCACCAGTCGCCCAGGACGGGCACGGCCAGGCGGGTGAGGGCGTCGAGCGTCTCGTCCACGTCCAGCGAGGTGGTGAGGGTGCGGTTCGCCTCGGCCAGGAAGGCCAGACGACGCTGGCCCGCCCGGGCGCTGGCCCGGGCCGCCTCCTCCGCGGCCACGAGCACGGCTACCCCGAGGAACAGCACCAGGACGATCCAATCGCTCGTCGTGGGGGCGAACCCGCGGGGCTCCGGCCCCAAGTAGATGGTCGCGAGCACGAACGACAACGCCGCCGCGACTGCCCCCGGCACGAGCCGGCCGATCAGCGCGCCGGGGATGATGGCGACCACGTAGATGCCCAGCGGGCCGTCGAGCGCAACGGCGACGGGGGTGAGCGCGATCGGTGCCACGGCCGCGGCCACGAGCCCGAGGAGGACGCGCCGAAGTCCGGGCCCGAGCACGAGCTCGCGCCAGAACGTGGCGGCCGGGCGTTCCACTCTCGCGTCCGTCTCGGCCAGAGCGTACTCCTCAAGGCCGACGCCCGAGGATGGCTCGATGCACCCCGGTAGAATCGCGCCGATGCTGGAGATCGCGCCGACCGACGATCCCCCGGGGCTCCGTCTGGTCGGCGAGGTCGACCTCGACACCGTGGCCGAGCTGACCGCCGCGCTGGAGCCTCACGTCCAGTCGGGGGGAGAGATCACGCTCGACATGGCGGGTGTCAGGTTCATGGGCAGCTCCGGGGTCCAGGTCCTGATCCGGACGCTGAACTCCCTGGGAGATCGAGGACGGTTGGTGCTGACGCACCCCGGCGGGAGCGTCCGTCGGCTTCTCCAGGTGATGGGCCTGGATCGCTTCGACAACCTCGAGGTCAGGGCGTGAGCGAGGCCGTGCGACGAACGTTCCCGGCGACTGCAGAGTCGCTGCCTGGAGTCCGGGCGTTCCTCCGCGAGCGCGCCGCAGGGAGCGGCCTGACCGAGGCGACCGCCGACGACCTGCTCCTGGCGGCCTCCGAGGCCTGCGCCAACGCCGTCCTGCACAGCGGCAGCGACGAGTTCGAGGTGGTGTGGCGGGACGGCCCCAGCGCCATCGAGGTCGAGGTACGTGACCGCGGCACCTTCCGGCGGCGGGTCCGGGTGGCCTCGGTCGAGGGCCCCGGCGGGTTCGGGATCCCGCTGATGACCGCCCTGGCCGACCGGGTCGAGATCAGCGAGGGGACCCCGGCTGACCCGGGCACGCGGGTCCGTCTGACCAAGCGGCGCTCCGACGCCGTGCGAGCTCCCTACGAATAGCTCCCCCCGGGATGGGGAAACCTTCAGACGTGAGGGGAGCTTCGATGCCCGTCAACCACAGGGTGGAGGTTCGGTTTGCCCCCTCCCGTCAGGCTCCGGCCACGGCGAGGGACGCCCTGGCCCCTCTGGGCGAGACGGTCGAGTGGGAGACCCTGGAGTCGACCAGGCTGCTAGTCAGCGAGCTGGTCACGAACGCCGTGCGGCACGCCGGGCTTCGGGGCGACGACTGGATCGAGCTCTGGGTCGAGGCGCTGCCCGACCGCGTGTCGGTGCGGGTCACGGATCCGGGGAACGGGATCTCCCGACCGCCACCGATCCCCCGAGCCGAGCGCCCCTCGGGTTGGGGCCTGTTCCTGGTCGGACAGATCGCCGACCGAT
>DASQWG010000067.1:0-11108 GCA_035640375.1 Actinomycetota bacterium | reverse complement strand
TCCGTGGTCGAGGAAGGCTCGCCGGGGGTGGGTCGGACCCTCAAGGAGCTCTCGTTCGAGACCGAGACCGGGATGCTGGTGCTGGCGGTGGAGCGAGGCCGCCGATGGATCTACCGGCCCCGGGCCCGGTTCCAGCTCGAGGCCGGCGACCGGGTCATATCGATCGGTCCCGAGGACGGCATCGCCGAGATCGACCGCCTGGTGCGGAGTCCGGCCGAGGCCTCGGCCGGTTAGGCGCCGGCGGCCGCCAGATCCGAGTCCCGGACGCCCCGGGGGAGGCCGAAGGCCATGTGCTCCTCGATAACCTGAACCTCCTCGATCTCCGTGGCGCCCCGGTCCCGAAGCCAGGCCAGGACCCGATCGACCAGCCACTCCGGCGCCGACGCCCCGCTGGTCACACCGACGCTCTCCGCGCCGTCGAGCCAGCCCTGGTCGATCTCCGCCTCGTCGTCGATGAGGTACGCCGGCGTCCCGGCGGCGCGGGAGACCTCGACCAGCCGGTTCGAGTTCGAGGAGTTGTCGGAGCCGATCACGAGGAGCATGTCAGCACGACGAGCAACTTCCTTGACGGCGTCCTGGCGGTTCTGGGTCGCGTAGCAGATGTCGTCTCGGGGCGGTCCCTGGATGCCCGGGAAGCGCTCCCGGAGGACCTCGATGATCTGGTTCGTCTCGTCGACCGACAAGGTCGTCTGGGAGAGATAGGACACGTTCTCCGGGTCCGGCACATCCACGGTCCGGGCTTCCTCCACGTCCCCCACCAGGCGGATGTGGTCGGGGGCCTCACCGCTGGTCCCGATGACCTCCTCGTGGCCCTCGTGTCCGATCAGCAGGATGGTGGAGCCGTCCGAGGCGAACCGCCGGGCCTCGAGGTGGACCTTGGTCACCAGGGGACAGGTGGCATCGATGACCCGGAGCTGCCGGCGGGCCGAGTTCTCGTATACCTCGGGCGCCACCCCATGGGCCGAGAGGACCACGGTGGCGCCCTCGGGCACCTCGCTCTCCTCCTCGACGAACACCGCTCCCTTGCGCTCGAGATCCCGGACCACGTGGATGTTGTGCACGATCTGCTTGCGAACGTAGACGGGGGGCCCGTACAGGCGGAGGGCCCGCTCCACGATGTCCACGGCCCGGTCGACCCCGGCACAGTAGCCTCGAGGGGCCGCCAGCAGCACTCGCCGCGCGCTCACACCCTCATCGTACCCTCGGGGGTGACCGGCCGACCGCGGGCTTGCGGGCGGCGGTCCGGGGCGGATAGGGTGGCCGGCGTCCCGTTCCCTCGAGGTGTGAACCCCCTGCCCCGACCGCCGACGTTCGTTGCCGCCGCCCTGGCCCTCGCGCTGCTGGTGGGCGGGCCCGCCGTGGCCCACCGCGAGCTGCTGGGCTGGTGGAAGTACGACCCCTCGTTCTGGCGGCACGACTTCCGGCAACACGACGACCTCCGCCCGGTCCACCGGGCGTGGCACGAGAACCATCGTCGCCCCCGGCGAGCCGGGCCTCGGCTGGAGCGGTGGCAGCGGCGACACGCCCGGATGCACCACCGCCGGCTCGATCATCCCCACCAGACGATCCACTACCACGAGGCCACCGCGCGGCAGGCCGGGCGGGCCTCCTGGTACGACCTCGAGGGATCCACCGGCTCCTGCGGTGAGCCGCTCCACGGCCGGTACGCCGCCCACCCGACCTGGCCGTGCGGGACCCTGGTGTCGGTCCGAACCGAGGACCGGTACGTGTTCGTCCGGGTGATGGACCGCGGGCCCAGCGTCGACGGCCGGGTGATCGACCTGGCCCGGCGAGCCTTCGAGCGGCTGGCCCCGCCGTCGAAGGGCGTCATCGACGTCAGGATCTACCGGCTCGAGAGCTGACCCAGCGTCAGAGCCAGTCGCGGCGCTTGAACACCAGGTAGAGCAGCCCACCCGCCGCCAGCATCAGCCCGAGTGCGAACGGATAGCCGAACACCCAGTCGAGCTCGGGCATGTGCCGGAAGTTCATCCCGTAGACCCCCGCGATCAGCGTGGGGATCAAGATGATGGCCGCCCAGGAGGTCAGCTTCTTCACGACCTCGTTCAGCTGGTGCCCCACCCGGGAGAGATGGGCATCGAGCGCAGTCGTGAGCAGCTCCCGGACGGAATCGACCAGCTCCAGGGCCCGCACCACGTGGTCGGCAACGTCCTTGTACTCCCCGCGGAGAGCGGGAGTGACCACGTGGCGCTCCTCCTGGAGGAGGTCCAGGACCTCCCTGAGTGGAAGGATCCTCCTGCGGAACTCGATCAGGCGCTTCTTCTCCTGGAAGATCCGGGCCTGGATGTCTGTGGGCGCCGGATCTCCGAACACCACGCTCTCGACTTCCTCGGACCGAAGCTCGAGCTGGTCGAGGACCTCGAGGTAGGAGTCCACAACCTCGTCGAGGAGTGGGTGCAGGAGGAACCCCCCTCCCTCCCCGGCCAGGTCGGCCTCGTCCTGCTTCCACCGCCGGATCACCCTGTCCATGTCGAAGGCCGGCGCATAGCGGAGGGTCACCAGGAAGCGAGGTCCCACGATGGCGTGGATCTCCTGCGGCACGGGGTCCCCGTCCTCGATCCGGAACGCGTACACGGCGATGAAGAACGCGTCCTCCAGCGCCTCGACGTGGGGCCTCTGATCCCGCTCGCGGACGTCCTCCATGACCACCCTCGGCAGCGAGAACTCTTCCTCGAGCAAGGCGAGCTCCTCGTCGGTCGGATCAAGGGCATCCAGCCAGATCAGCGATCGGCCGTCCTGCAGGAGGTCGCTGATGCGGGCCGGGTCGACGTCGTGCACGACCTCGCTCCCGCGCCCGTAGCGGTGACAGGTCAAGGTCACGGCGGGGGGGAGCCTAGCGCAGCGGCGAGCCGCCAGGGGCGCTCAGTCGGTGGCCAGGGCTCGAGAGATCACCAGCCGCTGGATCTCGCTGGTCCCCTCGAAGATCGTGTAGATCTTGGCGTCCCGGTACCACTTCTCCACCGGGAAGTCCTTGATGTACCCGTAGCCGCCGAGGATCTGGACCGCCTGCTCGGCGACCCACACCGCGACCTCGGACGCCTTCAGCTTCGACATCGAACCCTCCGCGTGGTCGAACTCGACGCCGTTCTTGGCCATCCACGCCGCCCGCCAGGTGAGCAGCCGGGCCGCGTCGACCTCGAGGGCCATGTCGGCGAGCTTGAAGGCGATCCCCTGATGGTCGATGATCCGCTTCCCGAACGTCTGTCGCTGCTTCGCGTAGTCGATCGAGTATTCCAGCGCCGCCCGGGCGATCCCCAACGCCTGCGCCGCGGTCGAGGGACGGGTCATCTCGAACGTCTTCAGCGCGTGGTGCTGACGGGTCCCGTTCTTCGACCTCGCGCGCTCGAGCTTCGCCTCGAGCCGCTCCATCCCCCCCGAGACGTTCTCCAGGGGAATCCGGCAGTCCTCCAGCACCACCTCAGCGGTGTGGGAGGCTCGGATGCCGAGCTTCCGCTCTTTCTTCCCCTGCGAGAGCCCCGGGGTCCCCGGTCCGACGATGAACGCCGCCTGGCCGCGGTGACCCAGCTCGGGATCGACCGTGGCCACCACCACGTGAACGTCCGCGATCCCGCCGTTGGTGATGAACACCTTCCGCCCGTTCAGGACCCACTCGTCGCCCTCACGGACGGCGGTGGTGCGGAGCGCCGACACGTCGGAGCCGGCCTCGGACTCGGTCACGGCGAACGCCCCGAGCTTGGGGTCGTCGGGCGTCCCCAGCATCTTCGGGCCCCACTCCACGAGCTGCTCCGGCGTGGCCGAGTACGCCAGCGCCGCCAGCGGCAGGCCGGTGCCGAAGATCCCCAGGCTGATCCCCGCGCACCCCCAGGACCCCTCCTCCATGACGATGGGCAGGATCAGCCCGGTCGGGTCGGGGGTGACCATCTCGGCCCAGAACTCCATCGAGTACAGACCGATCTCCGCGGCCTTCTTGACCACCGGCCACGGGAACTCCTCGGTCTCGTCGTACTCGGGGGCCACCGGGCGGATCTCCCGCTCCGCGAAGTCGTGGGCCCACTTCCTGGCCGTGAGGTGCTCCTCGGTCAGTTGGAAATCCACTGGTCCTCCCGACAGAATGTGCCGTCCATCTTCGACGGGGATGGCGCTGGTTCCTACCAACTGGTAGGTTACCATCAGGTAGGAAGGCGGTCAAATGGCGGCGACGGGGTCGAAGCGGCGGATGCGGGCCCCCGAGCGGCGAAAGCAGCTGCTCGAAGTGGCCCGGAAGGTGTTCGCCGCCCGCGGCTACCACGTGGTGACGATGGACGACGTGGCCCGCGAGGCCGGGGTCACCAAACCCATCCTCTACGACCACTTCCCGTCGAAGCGCGACCTGTACCGCGACCTGCTCGAGGCCGACCTGGCCCGACTGAAGGAGCGTCTCCACGAGGCGATGGTGAGCTCCCAGGGCAACCGCGCGCGGATCCGCGGTTCCTTCCAGGCCTACTTCGACTTCGTCGACGAGGAGGGCGCCGGCTTCCGCCTGTTGATGCAGGAGGCGGTGGGACAGGAACGCGAGTTCCGGGAGCTGCTGGCCCGGTTCCGTGACGAGGTCCTCGACCAGGTCACGGACGTGATCGTCCGGGAGTCGAAGGGCCGCCTGGGCCGTGACGAGGCCGCCGACGTGGCCCTGGGGCTGATCGGTATGGCCGAGACCGCCGCGCAGGGGGATCCGGGGGCGGCCAAGGAGCGCCGGGCCAAGACCGTGGACATGCTGGTCCGGCTGGCCTGGCGGGGGATTACGGGGCTGACGCTCTAGGGTTCGGTCGCGCCGAGCCCCTGCTTCCCGTACGCCAACGCCTCGTCCATGGACATCGCTCGACCCTCGTCCAGGAGCGGTTCCGTCTCGAGCTCCGGGAGGCGGCCCCGCAGCCGTCGCAGCCACTTCGACACCGTCGAGTCGCTGACCAGGAGGCCCGTGCCGACCTCCTGCTCGACCGTCTCGGCGGCCCCGGCCAGCCGGAGGGCCCGATCGTGCTGACCTCGGCTGTCGGCCAGGATCGCCAGGTCGGCCAGGAGGAGGGCAGCGGCGGAACGGTCCTCGGTCCCGAGGAAGATGTCCATGGCCTCGCGCAGCGAGGCCTCGGCCTCGTCAGGACGGCCCAGGATGGCCAGGGCCAGCCCCTGGAGGTGGAGCGCCCAAGCCAGCCCGAACGGATTGTCCAGCCTGCGGAACATCTCGACGCTATCCGTGCTGAGCCGGGCGACCTGCTCCCAGTCCTCGTCGCCATAGGCCATCGTGGCCAGACCCCAGGTGGCCTTGGCGGTTCCCTCCGGGTCGTCCAGCTCACGGAAGCCGGCCAGGGCTTCCTCCAGCAGGCGCGTGGCCAGAGGCAGGTCCTGCGTCGGCCCGGGGGAGATGCCGTGAGCGAACGCCAGGTTGTACTTGGCCTCGGCGATCCCGCGGGGCTTCCCCAGTTTCACCCGGATGGCGAGGCACTCCTCGTACCTGCGGCCGGCACGGGCGAAGTCGCCCATCCAGTAGGCCACGCCGCCGGCCCCCTCGAGCGCCCTGGCTCTGGCCTCCTCGTCCCACGGCCCCGGGCGCTCCAGGATCCCCTCCAGCCGCTCGAGGGCCTCCCGGAGGTGACCTCGGAACTGCCAGAACCGCCACAGGGCCCCGCCCATCCGGAGCGCCGTGTCCAGGTCGTGCCCGGCCGCCCAGGCCAGGGCCGCTCGGAAGTTGTCGTGCTCCGCCTCCAGGGCGTCGAGCCACCGAACCTGGTCGGGCCCGGTGAGCTCGGGCTCGGCCCGCTCGGCCAGCGCCAGGAAGAACCGGGCGTGACGCCGGCGGATCTCGTCCGCGTCGGGCAGTTCCGCCAGCCGCTCCCCCGCGTACTCGCGGATCGTCTCGAGCATGAAGAAGCGGGGCTCTTCGGGTCCGGTGACCATCTGTCGCAGGAGGCTCTTGTTCGCCAGGGAGGCGATGCCGTCGAACGCATCGAGACCGAAGCCGCCGGGGTCGGCCACCGCGTCGGCCGCCTCGAGGCTGAACCCGCCGACGAATGCCGACACCCTGGCGAAGAGCCGCCGCTCCGCCTCGTCGAGCAGGTCGTAGCTCCAGGCGATGGCGTCGCGGAGGGTGCGCTGCCGTTGGGGGCGGTCCCGCGACCCACCGGCGAGCAGCGGGAGGGCGCGGTCGAGCCGAGCCAGCATGGCATCCGGACCGAGGATCTTGACGCGGGCCGCGGCCAGCTCGATGGCCAGCGGGAGCCCGTCGAGCCGGGCGCAGATCTCCGCCACCGCCGGCGCGTTCTCGTTGGTGACCTGGAACCCTGGCTGCACGGCCGTGGCCCGGTCCACGAACAGCGACACGGCCTCGTACTGCGACAGCCCCTCGACCGCCGGCAGGTGGGCCGGATCGGGCAGGCCCAGTGGCGGCACCGGATACTCCCGCTCCCCCGAGAGCCCCAGGGGCTCGCGGCTGGTGGCCAGCACGCTGACGCCTTCGGTGCTCGACAGGAGCATGCCGACGTCGGGCGCGGCGTCGAGGACCTGCTCGAAGTTGTCGGTGACCAGGAGGAGCCGCTTGTCGCGGAGGTGCTCGACCAGTGCCTCGCCGGTGGTCTCCTTGGTGGCCTCGGGCAGCCCGATGGCCTTGGCCACCGCCGGCAGGACCAGTCCCCGCTCGGTGATCGGTGCCAGGGCCACGAAGAACACGCCCTGCTCGAACTCGGGAAGCAGCTCATGGGCGGTCTGAAGGGCCAGCCGGGTCTTCCCGGTCCCGCCCGGCCCGGTCAGCGTGAGGAGGCGGCCGGCTCGGACCGCCTCCTTCACCTCCTCGAGCTCCCGCCGACGTCCAACGAAGCTGGTCAGCTGGACCGGCAGGTTGTTCGGTCGCGCATCCATCGAGCGGAGGGCCGGGAAGTCCGAGGGGAGGCCCTGGGCCACGACCTGGTGGAGCCGCTCGGGGCTGGACAGGTCCTTCAGCCGGTGCTCGCCGAGGTCTCGGAACGTGACGCCCTCGGGGGCGGCCGGCTCGACGAGCGCCCGGGTGGCCTCGGACACGACGATCTGGCCACCGTGCCCGGCCGCGGCGATCCGGGCTGCCCGATGGAGGTCCACGCCCACGTAGTTGTCGCCCCCGATGGTCCCCTCTCCTGTGTGCACGCCCATCCGGATGCGGAGCGGGGCCTCCGTGGGCCACTCGTGGGCGGCGATGGCCCGCTGGGCCTCGACTGCGGCAGCCACCGCCTGGGGCGCAGAAAGGAAGACGACGAAGAACGAGTCGCCCTCGGTGGAGACCTCGATGCCGCCCCTGGCCCCGAGGGCCCCCCGCAGGATCCGCTGGTGGGTCTCGAGCACCACTGGGTACCGATCGCCCAGGGCGTCGAGGAGCCGCGTGCTTCCCTCGATGTCGCTGAACAGGAACGTCACTGTGCCGGTGGGCAGGTCCGCACGCGACGCAACCTCGTCCTTCACGCCGTCATTATCCGTCGGCCCGGGGCGTCTAGCCGCCGGGGAGGACGGCGCGGAGGATCACCAGGTAGAGCGCGCCGAGGCCCACGGTCACGGGGACCGTCAGCAGCCACGAGGTGAAGATCTGGATCGTCACCCCCCATCGGACGGCCGACAACCGTCGGCTGGCGCCGACTCCCAGGATCGACGAGGTGATGGCATGGGTCGTGCTGATCGGGATCCCCACCTGTGACGCCAGCTGGATCACGGTCGCCCCCGACACCTCGGCGGCGAACCCCTGGACCGGATCGAGGTCGGTGACCCGCATCCCCAGCGTGCGGATGATCCGCCACCCGCCCCACGCCGTGCCGACCGCCGCCACCGTGGCGGCGCTGAGGATCACCCAGAGCGGAACCGATGGGTCACGCCCGAAATACAGTGCCAGGCCGAGGGCCAGCACCCCCATCGGCTTCTGGGCGTCGTTGCGGCCGTGGCTGAACGCCATGTACGCGGCCGAGGCACGCTGGAGGTGGCGGAACCACGGCATCACCCGGCCTCGCCGGGCCCGGTGGAACAGCCAGTACACGATGACGATCAGCGCGATCCCCCCGATGAACCCGATTGCGGGCGACGCTCCGATCGCCACAAGGACCTCGGTCAGCCCTTCCCACTTCACCCCCTCGGTACCGGCGGTGGCCAGGGCGGCGCCGATCAGGCCGCCGATCAGACCGTGCGTCTCACTGACCGGGATGCCGAACCGGTACGTGAGGAGGCTCCAGCTCATGGCCCCGGCCAAGGCGGCCACCACCGTTGTCAGCGAGAGCAGGGCCGGTTCGATGATCCCCTCGGCGATCGTCAGGGCCACCGCCGTTCCGGTCAGGCCTCCCAGGAGGTTGAATACCCCGGCCATCAGCACCGCCGATCGCGGGGAGAGCACCCGAGAGCCGACCGAGGTGGCGATGGCGTTGGCCGCGTCGGTGAATCCGCCGACGAACGCGTACACGTACCCCATGACCACCACCAGGATGAAGATCGCCAGAGACGGGTCGGTCACTAGGCCTGCTTGAGAGCGATCCCCTCGAGGGAGTTGGCCACGTCCTCGAGCTCGTCCATGGCGGCCTCGAGCTCGTCGAGGATGTCCTTCCATTTGAGGACATCCATCGCCTTGAAGTCCCCTCCGAAGAGGTCGGCGATGGCCCGGCGGTAGATCCGGTCGCCCTCGTTCTCGAGCCGGTTCACCTCGACGAAGTATTCGTTGAGCGAGCGAAAGTCGGGCAGCTTCGCCAGGGCGTCCCGTGTTGCGGCGGTGGCCATCACCAGGAGATCGACCTGGGTCAGCATCTCGGGGAGCGGCTTCTCGATCTTGTGCAGGACCATCAGGTCCGCGGCGGCGTCCATGTGGTCCATGACGTCGTCCAGAAGGCTGGCCAGCTCATGGATGTCCTCCCGGTCGAGCGGCGTGACGAAAGTGGTGTTGAGGCGGCGCATGACCTCGTGGGTCATCTCGTCCGCCTCGTGCTCGATGTCGTGCAGTCGGCGCCCCTTGGCCGCGACATCGTCGAAGTTCGACACCAGATCCTGGAGTAGCTCGGCCCCCTGGACCAGCAAGCCCGCCGTCTTGAGGAACAACTCGAAGAACGACTCATCCCGAGGGATCAGCCAGAACCGCCGTTTTGCCATCCGTCACTCCTCGTCGTCCTCGGCCGGGGAGTGATACCCCACCGGCGGGGGCGACCGCAAACGCTTCCCAGCGTTCCCGCCCCGTTCACCCGCGCTCCCCGGGGACGCCACCTTCCCTCGGTACGGTCGGTTCGTGGCATCCGGGATCTCGCTCAGGGCCGGGCCGGCGTCCGTCCCCACGGCCGCCGCTCGGCCGCGATCCACGGGTGCCGCTCTGGCCCGCCCGACCGAGCCCGCACCCGGCCTGCCGACCCCGGATCTCGTCGAGGCCGTGGGCGAGCGGATCGGGGGAACCGCCCTGGCCTCGGTGGGCCGGCTCCTGCAACGGGAGGACTGAGGTGGACACGACCGTCGCCGACGGTCCCCGGTCCGGTTCGCCGGGGCGATGGTCGTGCTCCGGTGTCCCGTCTGCGACGCCGAGACCCCCGGGGAGGCCACCCCCACCCTCCCTGGGGGGGCCGGTCTGGGGCGAGTGAGCGAGGCCGTCGACCTTCCCCCGACGGCCTCCTCACGGCCTCCGGTCCGGTTCTCCGATGGATCCCGCTTACCCGAATCGGCCGGTGACGTAGTCCTCGGTCCGCTTCTCCGACGGATTCGTGAAGATCACCTCGGTCCGGTCGTACTCGACCAGGGTGCCGGTCCGCTGGCCGTCCTCACGGACGTCGACCGTGAAGAATGCGGTCCGGTCGCTGACCCGGGCGGCCTGCTGCATGTTGTGGGTCACGATCACGATCGTGTAGTCGGCCACCAGCTCCTGCATGAGCTCCTCGATCCGGAGGGTGGCGATCGGATCGAGCGATGAGCACGGCTCGTCCATGAGGATCACGTCGGGCCGGGTGGCGATGGCCCGGGCGATGCACAGCCGCTGCTGCTGGCCGCCGGAGAGCGCCATCCCGGACTCCCGGAGCTTGTCCTTCACCTCGTCCCACAGCGCGGCCTTCCTGAGCGACTCCTCCACCAGGTCGTCCATCGCACCCTTGAACCCCGCGATCTTCGGGCCGAAGGCCACGTTGTCGTAGATCGACTTCGGGAACGGATTCGGCTTCTGGAACACCATCCCGACCCTTCGACGGACCTCCACCGGGTCGACCCGGGGGTCGTACAGATCGATCCCGTGGTACAGGATCGTGCCCTCGACCCGAGCTCCCTCCACGAGGTCGTTCATCCGGTTCAGGCAGCGAAGGACCGTGGTCTTGCCGCAGCCGGACGGCCCGATCAGGGCGGTGATCTCGTTCTCCCGGATCGGGAGCGACACGTCCCGCACCGCCCGGAAGTCGCCGTACGTGACCGAGAGATCGCGGATGTCGAAGATCACCGCTCGGCCCGACCGTTCGGAGTGCCGAACGTCGAGGGTCGCGGCGTGCGCCGGTTCGCCGACGTTCGCCCGCTCGGTCATGGTCTCGGCGTCCACGCTATCACCAGGGTCGCTCGTACCGGTTGCGCAGCAGGACCGCCGCTGCGTTGATCAGGAGCAGGACGGCCAGCAGGACCACGATGGCCGCCGACGTCGAGTCCCCGAAGGCCCGGAGGGACTTCCGCGACCACGTGAAGATGATTGCCGGCAGGGCCGTGTATTCGCCCCGGAGCGTCTCCACGAACCCACGCTCTCCGGCGGCGAAGAAGGTCGGCGCGCCGCCGATGAGGATCAACGGGGCCGCCTCGCCGAGGGCCCGGGCCAGGGCCAGGATCGTCCCGGTCAGCACCCCGGGGGCGGCGTACGGCAGCACGTGGCTGCGGATGACCTCCCAGCGCGTGGCCCCGACGCCGAACCCGGCCTCCCGGATCCCCTGGGGGACCGCCCGGATCGCTTCCGCTGAGGTGATGATGACGATCGGCAGCACCAGGATCGCCATCGTGAGCCCGCCGCTCATGAGGCTTCGGCCCCCCGTGACGCCGGCGAACAGCTGGACGAAGATCGCCAGCCCCAGGAGCCCGTACACCACCGAGGGCACCCCGGCCAGGTTGCGGATGCTGGCCGTCAGGAAGCGGGTGAACCGGGTGTCGGTGGCGTACTC
>DASQWG010000066.1:0-3996 GCA_035640375.1 Actinomycetota bacterium | reverse complement strand
CGGATACATCACAGAACCAGGAGACCGCGAGCGGATCGGTCCTGGTGTAGAGACCCTGTAGGTCCGAGATCAGCGAGATCAGCGAGACGTCGGCGACGGCATCCGAGGTGGGGCAGGTCCCTTCCTGCACCCCGGGATACGCCAGGCACGTACCATGGGCCGCGTAGCCTTCCGGCGCTCCGTTCTGAAACCCGGCCACAATGCACTTCGGGTTGGCGGGGCTCGGGTCACCTGGACCGCAGGTCGACACAGTGAACGCGGCGGGCGACGCTTCGAACCCGACTGCGGTCTTCTGGACGGCGAGGAACCACTCCCCGGTGTCGATCTTCCTCGCGGAGGCGAAGAGGGTGACGTTAGCCGTCTCCGGATAGACCACGCCAGAAATGGTGGTACTGCTCTGGTTCTTCGGAATCGTCCCGGTTGTGTTCCCCGAGAGCGTCCCCTCGCTTACGTCGAGGGTGATCGCGACGTCCTTCGTCGTGGTGAGGGGGGTCCCGGCCTGGTCGCGCAGCTCCACACCGACCCTGAACGGCTGATCCTCGATCGCCACGGGGAGGCCCGTGCCCTGGTCGTTGACCGCGGTGATGGCCAGCTTCGTCGCCTCTGGAGGCGCGCCCCAAGCCGTCCCGCCGGCGAGGCTGCTCGTCACAAGCACGGCGGAGGCGAGGGCCCCCCAGCCCCGTCGGAACCCACGGATCCTGATCGATCCCATCCGCGACATCGCTACCCCCCAGTCCGATCGTCTACGTCGAGAGAACCTTCCCCATCGAACGAAGGGCGGATGGGGTATACGGACAAACCCACCCTAGCATGAGGGGCTCCGGCTGGGAGACTCGACCACAACGGGCTTCCCCCTCGGCGCATGAGTTGACCGCTCTGTCGCATCGGGGTGCCGATGTCTCTACCACCGGCGGGATCAGTGCGGGCGAGAGGAGTCGAACCTCCACGCTCTTACGAGCACGCGGTCCTGAGCCGCGCCTGTCTACCAGTTCCAGCACGCCCGCACGGTCCCCAAGTGTACCGACCTCGGCCGCCCCGCCCAATCCCCCATTCGCTGCCGGTTCCTGGCTGGGGTCCTGTTCGTGCTGGGGGTTGGGGTTCGACTCCCCCCTTGGGTACCGCTCCGAAGGCCGGGCCCCAGGGGCCCGGCCTTCAGTCGTTCGACGGAGCCTCGGGCTCCACGATCACGGTGAGCGTGTGCTCGCCTTCCTCCCCGGCGGCCACCCGGCGAACCGTGTCGGCCAGCGCCTCCGGTGGGTCGGTCTTCAGCACGAATCCCCCAACCCCGGCCCCGGCGGCCGCCTTGGCGACCCGCCGGTCGTCCGCCGCCGTGAGCATAACGATGCCCACGTCCGGGTGCGACTCGCCGATCGAGCGAGCGGCCTCCAGGCCGTCGAGCACGGGCATCTGGTAGTCGAGCACGACCACGTCCGGGCGGTGCTCCTCGACCAGATCGACCGCCTGCTCTCCGGTCTCGCCGACCGCCAGCACGTCGAAGCCCCCATCGCTCTCGAGGTACGTGCGAACGGCCATCCGGATCAGCGGGTGATCGTCGGCGATCACGACCTTGATCAACAGGCTCCTTCCCCTTGACGGACGCTCCTCGCAGTGTCGCGGGTGGCCCCCTGGAGTGTCCATGGCCCGAACGGACCATTTCACCGGTAGTCCATTCGGCCGACGGCCGTCGTCCGATTGCACCGGTTGGCCTCGCGGAGATAGGGTGTCCAGGCGTTATGGCACTCTCGCCGGAGCTGCTGACGATCGTCTCGCTCGCCGCCCTCGGTCTCGCCGGCTTCGCCGTGTACCTCCTGGTCACGAATACCCCGAAAGGAGGCCGGAGGCTGGCCGACGACCGGCAGGCCGTGCACCTGCTGTCACAGCACGACGACTCGATCGTCCGGCTGCGGGCCGCGGTGCGGCAGCTTGCCGGCGAGCAGCGGAGGCAGGCCGACAACATGATGTCGGTGGTCCAACGGATCGGCCTGGTTCGGTACGACGCCTTCGAGGACATGGGCGGGCACCTGTCATTCTCGGCGGCGCTCCTCGACGCCGGTGGCGACGGGATCGTGATCACCTCGATCAACGGCCGACAGGACACCAGGTGCTACGCCAAGCCGGTCGAGGCGTGGACCTCGAGGCACAACCTGTCCGAGGAGGAGGAGGCCGCCATCCAGCAAGCCCTGACCTCCTCGGGTCAGGAGCCGGTGGGGTTGGCGTCGAGAGGACGGGTCCGGCCCGGCGCCTGAGTGCTCGACCTCCGGGCCATCCGCGACGAACCCGAGCCGGCGCGACGGGCCCTGGCGCGCCGCTCGTCCGACCTGGCAACCGACCTCGACCGCCTGCTGGAGCTCGACGCGGAACGGCGCCGGCTCACCACCGAGGTCGAGGCGCTGCGGGCCGAGCAGAACCGGGCCTCCCGGGCCATCGGGTCGGCCTCAGCCGAGGATCGGCAGCGTCAGATCGATGAGGTCCGCAGGGTCTCGGACCGGCAGAAGGACCTCGAGCCGGCCCTGCTGGAGGCCGAGGAGCAGGTCCGGGTGCTCCTCGACCGGCTGCCGAACCTGCCGCATGGCTCGGTGCCGGAGGGGGAGACCGACGAGGACAACGAGATCCTCCGCGAGGTGGGGGAGCGGCCGGACTTCCCGTTCGAGCCTCGAGACCACGTCGACCTCGGCACGACGCTCGGCGTGATCGACCTGGAGCGTGGGGCCCGGCTCTCCGGCACCCGGTTCGCCTACCTGCTCGGCGGGGCGGCGGTGGTCCAGTTCGCCCTGGTCCGCTACTGCCTGGACCGGCTCCAGTCCAAGGGCTTCGTCCCCGTGATCCCTCCGGTCCTGGTCCGCGAGGAGGCCATGTATGGGACGGGGTTCCTGCCCACCGACGAGGCCCAGCTGTACGTGACTCGCGAGGACGAGCTGTACCTGGTGGGGACGTCGGAGGTGGCCCTGGCGGGGCTGCATCAGGGCGAGCTGCTCGAGCCGGGCAGCCTTCCCCGACGGTACGTGGGCTACTCGACGTGCTTCCGTCGCGAGGCCGGGGCGCACGGGAAGGACACCCGAGGGATCTTCCGGGTCCACCAGTTCGACAAGGTCGAGATGTTCTCGTTCACCGATCCGAGCGCCTCCTGGGACGAGCACGAGTTCCTGCTGTCGTGCGAGGAGGAGCTGGTGCAGGGGCTGGAGGTGCCGTACCGGGTGACGAACGTGTGTACCGGCGAGCTGGGTGCGTCGGCGGCGAAGAAGTACGACCTCGAGGCGTGGCTGCCGGGGCAGGGCCGGTACCGGGAGCTGACCTCCTGCTCGAACACCACCGACTACCAGGCCCGCCGCCTGGGGGTGCGGGTGCGCACGCCGGACGGGAACCGCCCGGCCCACACCCTGAACGGCACGGCGTGCGCGGTCGGCCGGACGCTGATCGCGCTCCTCGAGAACCACCAGCGCCAGGACGGCTCCGTGACGATGCCCGAGGTCCTCCATCCATACCTCCCCGACAGCTTCCGAACGCTCCGGCCCGGCTGACCGATACACTCGGGAGGGGGGATGCCGGAGCGGACGAACGGGGCGGCCTTGAAAGCCGCAAGACCCGCAAGGGTCTCGGGGGTTCGAATCCCTCTCCCCCCGCTCTGACCTGCACGTTTCCATCCGCAGGATGTTCGGGACGGTTCCCTTGTTCGTCCTGGCCCGTTCCTGTCCCGCGCCAGCCCCTGAACGGCGTCCAGGTCCGGCCGCGCTTGGATTCGGCTGGGCTCCGGGAGGATGCGCGGCGGCTGAGGCCGAGCAGAGCAGTCCGCCGGACCGTCCGTCCTTGTTTAGGGAGAGTTTCGGGGGATTATCCGTATCCCATAAAGCCGCTAAAGAAGCTATAATCCCTTCATGGATCCGGTGGTCAACCCCTTCTCTCCGGGGGCTGGGACCCCGCCTCCTGAGCTGGCCGGCCGCGACGAGTTGCGTGAGACGGTGCGCGTCGCGCTCGAGCGGATCCGCCGCAGACGCCCCA
>DASQWG010000065.1:0-2017 GCA_035640375.1 Actinomycetota bacterium | reverse complement strand
TTCCCGCCGAGGCGCTCGGCCGGGTGTTCGAGCCGTTCTGGCGCAGCGACCCCTCGCGGTCCGAGGCCGGCTCCGGCCTGGGACTGGCCCTGGCCAAGCGGATCATCGACGCGCTGGGCGGCGACATCCGGGTCGAGAGCGCCCCCGACGCGGGCTCGAGGTTCGCCGTCGTCCTCCCGACCGGGTAGGCGAAGGGCGCCGGTCACGGCCGGCGCCCTTCGTGCTCCTCGTTCCCTTACGACCTGGTGATCGGGCAGCGGAAGTCGGCCTGGGGAACCCTGGTGACGGTCACGTCGCCGGCCGCCTGAGCCGCCGTCACATCCTCATCGGAAGTGAGCAGGTACGGCGTCACCCCCGCATTGAACGTGACCTGGTGGACGGCCCAATCGCCACCGGTGTACCCCGGCTGTCCCGGCCCCACCCCGGCGATCCCGAGCTGATCCTGGACCCCGTTCGTCACCATAAAGAAGGGGTCCGTGCCTCCGTGAGGCAGCGAGGCGGGATTCACCACGGTGCCCACGACCTCGCCGTCAAGGAAGAGCTGCCCCTTGCCGGTCTGCGCCGCGGCCGGGCCGATCAGGGCCAGCACGGCGACGGCCGCCACCACCGCTACGACGATGCCCCTGCGCATCGAGATTCCTCCTTCCACTCGGCTGCGGGCGTGAGCCTACGAAAGAGGACATTTCGGAGCGCTTACGAGGATCTACCGGTGGCCGTCTCGGATCAGGCCCATGGCCTCCGCACGAGTCCGAGGGTCGCTCCGGAACACGCCGCGGACCGCCGATGTCACGGTCTCGGCGCCCGGCTTCTTCACGCCGCGCATCGCCATGCACAGGTGCTCGGCCTCGATGACCACGAAGACGCCGCGCGGCCTCAGCGTCCGCTCCAGCACGTCGGCGATCTCCGTGGTCAGCTTCTCCTGCACTTGCGGCCGCTTCGCCAGGACGTCGACCAGCCGGGCCAGCTTCGAGAGCCCGGTGATCCGGCCGTCCTCCCCGGGGACGTACGCGACGTGGGCCTGCCCGGTGAACGGGACCAGGTGGTGCTCGCAGAACGCCGAGAACTCGATGTCTCGCACCATGATCATCTCGTCGTGGCCGACGTCGAACACCGCGTCGACCACGGCCTCGGGGTCCTCGTGGAGGCCGGCGAACACCTCCCGGTACATGTCGGCCACCCGACGGGGCGTGTCCTTCAAGCCCTCCCGGCCGGGGTCCTCGCCGATCCCCTCGAGGATGAGCCGGACGCCCTCCTCGACCTTCCCGGCGTCGAACCCGTCAGCGGAGCGACTCACCAGGCGGCTCCTTCGGTGCCCGGACGCTCCGACGGAACACGGCGATCCCGGCGCCCTGCGTCGGCCTCCCCTCCTTCGGGGCCCGCTTCGTGACCGGCTCGAGCAGCCGCACCAGGTCGTCCTTCTCGATCGTCTCGTGCTCGATCAACGCCGCGGCGATCCGGTCGAGTGTCGACCGCTCGCTCTGGAGGATGTCGAGCGCCTCGTCGTGCGCCTCGTCGATCAGCCGGCGCACCTCGCTGTCGATCTCGAACGCCACCTGGTCCGAGTAGTCGGGCTGGCTGGCGAAGTCACGGCCCAGGAACACCTCGCCTTGCCGCTGGCCGAGGGTGAGCGGCCCGAGCATGTCCGACATCCCGTACTCCGTGACCATGCCCCGGGCGATCTTCGTGGCCCTCTCGAGGTCGTTCTGAGCGCCAGTGGTGATGTCGGCGATCACCATCTCCTCGGCCACCCGTCCGCCCAGGAGCATGGCCAGCTCGTCGATCATCTCGGAACGGGTCACCAGGAATCGGTCCTCGGTGGGAAGCGTCTGCGTGTACCCCAGCGCCCGGCCTCTGGGGATGATCGAGATCTTGTGCACGGGGTCGGAGTTCGGGAGCGCGTGGGCCACCAACGCGTGCCCCGCCTCGTGGTACGCGATGATCCGCTTCTCCCGGTCGGAGATCAGGCGGGTCTTCCGCTCCGGGCCGGCCATCACCCGGTCCACGGCCTCCTCGAACT